>NZ_JADEXN010000254.1 GCF_015207075.1 Zarconia navalis LEGE 11467 | reverse complement strand
CGCGCGCACCAACCGAGCCAGCGTAGCTTCCATAACGGCGGTGGTTTGTCCGAAAACCGTATAGGCGAGAGCCTCTCGGTAAACTCGTCCCGCCCGATGGTGGCGGTAATTTGCGGCCCCTCTCGAAACGGTAACGGCGGCGTGGGCGCAGCGAACGGCTAAATCGATCGCCCGAGATCGCAATTCGATCGGGTTATCGGAAACCTCATTAGCTCGCACCCGAGCGAAGATTCGATCGCGACAATCTTTCAGCTCGATATTGAGAGCCTCAAACGCCTCGAACATAAACCTTTGCTGCTTGCGCTGCGCTGTTTCCCAAAGGATATCCAAGCCCGCGCGAGCGCATCCGAGAGGAAAGAAACTGTGACGCAACGAATTCTCAAGTGCCTGTTTCTCCATCCAACCGGTTGGCTTGAGACTGACGACTCGTTCGGGTGGCAAAAACCATCGATCGAGCCGAGCGGTTACGGTATTGGTGGCAGTCATGGCATTGAGTTGCATCGGTTCTCCAAAGGCGATCGCCCCATCTTTCCCGCGATCGATCGGCGCAAACGGTACGATGCCGAACACGGCCTGTCCGTCAGGCAGCATCGCCCCGACGATGAATTCCTGGAAATAGCCCCAGCCGGTCACCCAAGGCACTTGTCCGTCAATTTGATACCCAGCATCAACTCGTCGCGCCCGCACAGGAGGAGCGCCCGCACGCCGTAGCTGAGAGAAGCCCACGCCGAGAAGGCGACCTCCCGTTGCTAGATGAGGTAAATAGTCCTGTTTTAGGAGTTCGTTCGAGCTGCTGGCAACCATTGCAGCGGCACTTTGATGTTGGGTTTGCAAAAACGCCAGCGCTCCAGAATAGCGAGCGACCGTCTCTTGAAACGAGTCAAAGACTTCCTCAGTAACTTCTAGCCGCAGTGCCAACAATCCGCGATCGCCCAAACCCATCAGAACCGACCGTAACGCCCCCCAATCGCGATCGACGAGATCGGCTTGGGGGGCAACAAACTCTTGAAGATAGAAACGAGCAGCGTCCAATCGGTTTGAGACTTGGATTTGAATCGCCATCAACCCCCCAAACGTTCAGCACAACAGATCCGCTTCTAACTTCAAGCAATTACGCCCGTCGGGTTGAGCGATATACTCCACTCGATCCATCAGTCGATTCATAATCAACCAGCCATATCCACCTTCTTGCAGGGCTTCTGGTGTGGGTGCTTCGTAATCCTCCAAATGATATCCCCGACCGAAATCCCAAACTTCGAGTACGAGATTACTTTGGTGAAGTTCCAGACGTAAGGTGACCGGTAAATGAGGTCGATCTTTGTGGGCGTGGCGGACAACATTTGAGTAAGCTTCCGCGAGCACCAAGCGCAAACGATTCGATTGACGCAACCAATCCTCACTTTCGCCGAGATCCATCTCCAAGCATCCCAGCAGCCAATTTTCGACTATATTTAAAAACCGTAACTCACTGGGAATGTGCAGCTCCGTTTTCATCAACTACAGAACCTCCAGGGAAAGTATCGTTCGATCGTCTTCTCGCTCTTGGGTTTTTTCCCGAACCGCGTTCGAGAGACCAGATAAATCCAGCGGACTCGGTTCCTTTATGTGCAGTTCCATTTTCATCAACTACAGAACCTCCAGAGAAAGTATAGTTTGATCGTCTTCTTGCTCTTGGGTTTTTTCCCGAACGCGGTTCAAGAGGCGAGATAAATCCAGCGGACTCGGCTCGAGCTGGAGAAGTTTCCACAGCCCTTCCTGTTGTAACATCACCGATTTTTCTTCTCCACTGCTGTCTATTTCCGTAACGGTTGCTTCGGTCAGTCCATCGCTGGTCAGCAAAAAGACATCTCCCGATGCCAGGGTCAAAGAGCCAGATTTGGCTTTCCAAACCGGCAAAATGCCTAACGGAATCCCCCTCGTTTTGAGAAATTGATGTTCGATGTCAGTTTCTGAGGGTTTGCCCGCGCGCTCGGCGACGTCTTTGTGGGACCAGACTAAAGGATAAATATGACCGGCATTGGCATAGACGAGTTGTCGGGTCGATGGCGTATAACGAGCCAAAACCATTGTAATAAAGCAGTTATTACTAATGAGATCGTCGGCCAAACCATGATTCAAGTTTTGCATGACGATTTCGGGATCGGGGGGATTATCCAGAGAAAGCTCTCGCCGCATGACCGACATCGTACTGGCCATGAACAGAGCCGCCGGAACGCCTTTTCCCGAAACATCTCCCAATGCCAGCCACAAATCCCCTTGAGGATGCACGAACACCTCAAAGAAATCTCCACCCACCTCTAGCGCCGGATAGCAGCAGGCTTGGACGTTTTCCGTTTCCGATTCCGGCATCGTCTGGCGGAGCAAATTGGACTGAATTTGGCGAGCCACATCCAACTCCGCCCGCATCTTCTCCACCAGGTCTTGGGTGCGCTGGTAGAGTCGGGCTTGAGACAAAGCCAACGCTGCTTGTTCGGCGACACTCTCGATCAGGTTGACATCATCGGGGGACCAAGGTTCGTTGCTTTGAACTTGGTAGAGCGCGAGCACTGCGAGTAAGTCTTGCTGATAAACCAGCGGCACCACCAGTTGGGTCAAATTGCCATTCTCCGATTCGATGGATTGACTCTCCACCAATTGGCTTTTGCACTCTTGGCGAACCTTATCGATGGCGTTAAGATTCTCGATCGAGAAGATATCCTCGTCGGCATTTGGCGCTAAATACAAAAACGTCTCAAGGGAGAAACCATCTCCTTCAACGGGATAGAGCTTGCCGCCGGTGGCCGCAAAACTTTTACCCACCGTCTCGATGATTTTGGGCAACATCTTGCTATAGAGCGTTTCCTCTCGACTGGCGCTCATCACGTCATTGAATAAGGATTCCCGTCGCAAGCTGCGATTGAGTTCGTTGGTTCTCTGTTTGAGAATCCCGTAGGTTTCTGCGGCTTGTCCGACGACAGCTTTGAGTTCTTCGGGATTCCAGGGCTTCGTAATATACTTGAACACCTGACCGGAATTAATAGCATCCACAAGGTCTTCAACATCGGTGAAACCCGTCAGGAGAATGCGAATCGTATCTGGAAAACGATCGACGGTCTTACTTAAGAATTCCGTTCCGTTCATTTCCGGCATCCGCTGATCGGAGATAATAATACCCATTTCTCCACGTTCTTCCAAAACCTCTAGGGCTTGGTGAGCGCTTTGGGCCTTATAAACTCGAAAATCGCGCCGAAAGGTACGGTACAGCAAATCTAGGTTGTCCGTTTCGTCGTCAACCACTAAAAGTTTTAGTCTGTTACTTTTTCCCCGACTCATGCCATCTCCCACTTGTCGGCTAACGCTCGTAATTTGCATGGCACTGCCATGCCGATCCCCGAACGGGGTCTGTCGCTGTTTTTTCGCTCCCAGCACACCGAGCATCGCTCGAGTATTGGGGTTTGGTTATCACCCTGCTCGAACTCAAATATCCCATCTCCATCGGTCATCGGTTCGACGCGGGTCGGCATTTGAGTAGATTTCACAATCAACTGACCTTACTCGATTTTGGCTCGGAAATGTCCCTTTCTGGTGTAAGGGTTCGCACCCAAATTTGCGCGATAGCGGGCTTAAGATCTCCCACTCGGGCACTAAACTGCGATCGGAACATTTCCAACTCACAATTTGGTCGATCTTCATGTTGTCGATCGAACATTGAGCCGTTCGGCTACTCTTAGCTTAGCCGAACGAGACCGGGGATTCGCAACTTGTTCTGACCCCTGGGGGACAATTGGCTTTTTAGTCAGAACCCCAAGCTGCGGGTCATCTCGAAAACCGTGCTTGACCCGTCGGTCTTCTAAACTATGAAAACTAATCACCCCGATGCGACCACCTACTTTCAGTAAACTGGGTGCGCGATCGAGCAACGTTTCGAGACTTGCGAGTTCCTCATTGACCGCAATTCGCAACGCTTGAAACACGCGGGTAGCCGGATGAATTTTAACATATCGATAGCGAGATGGCAGAGTGCGGGCGATCGCCGCCGCCAGATCGGTGGTGGTTTGAAATGGACGCCGCCCGACGATGGCTCGGGCGATCCGCCGAGAAAACCGCTCTTCGCCGTAGTGGTAAAAAATGTCGGCGAGTTTTCGCTCGTCCCAATGATTGATAATTTCGTCGGCGGTGAGGGATTGTTGCCGATCCATACGCATATCCAACGGGGCGGTGTGGCGAAAGCTAAACCCTCGTTCGGGAATATCGAGCTGTCCCGAACTCACCCCAAGATCGGCGATAATACCGTCAAATTCATCAGAGGATGGGGGAAAATCAGCAAAATTTCCCTGCCAAAATTCTAGGCGATCGCGATATTCGGCTAAATTCCCTCTCGCGGTGGAGATTGCCTCGTCATCTCGATCGATCGCCGTCACTCGAACGTCCGATGCCGCTTCTAAGATCGAACGAGTATGCCCCCCGGCCCCCACGGTGGCATCGAGATAATGACCGCCGGGACGCACGGCCAATCCGGCGATCGATTCCCCAAGGAGGACCGGAACGTGAGAAAATCCACCCGTCTGGTTTTGATTCGAGTTCGAGGTCTGCGATCGAGTCAACCTAATCTCCTTATAATTAAATGAATGAAACAAAAGTAAACATTCTTTAGCCGAGGTTTGATGGCGCGATCGGCTCTTTACAATCTATCGGTTGTTTGTTGTTTTTCGCCAGTGGCTGGCGATCGATTGTATCCGTCGAGCCTTCATACGCTCCCCCAAAATCAACCACTACCATATACCCATGCCCAAGATCGAAACCAGAACCGACCCCATGGTGCTGAATATGGGGCCGCACCACCCCTCTATGCACGGCGTATTGCGATTGATCGTCACCCTCGATGGGGAATTGCTCGAAACCAGCGGCGCGATGACGGGAGGTGCGAGTCGGGGCAACAGTTCCCAATTACACTTCGGCAACGCAGAAGTGCGAGAGTCGGCAGAGGTGGCGAGTTTGCGCGATCGCCTTGCAGAAATTTCCGATATTCTCGAACGCTGCGACTCCACCTTGGAGCGTTGGGCAAGCGAACTCAAACTCCACTCGCGAGAACTCGCCGACGCCAAGGGGCAGTATCGAGAGTGCCAGCTCAAAGGCGAACAACTGCAAAAAGAAATCCAGCGATTGGCACAGCAGCACCAAGAGGGGCGATCGCAATTGGAAAAAAGTACTCAAGAGCGATCGACTGCCCAAACACGATTGGAAGAACTGAGCGCGCAACTTCCCCAACTCGAAGAACAACTGCAACAACTGCGCCAACAGCTCGCCGTTCTCGAAGGCGATCGCACCCACAGCGAATGGCAAGCCGCCCAAGGGGCCATCCGCGAGCGGGAGTTGGTATTGCAAGAGCGGGAGTCTGCATTGCGTGCCGCCCAAGAACAACTCCAATCCTTCGATGCCCAACGCCAACGCTTGGAAGAAAAAATCCAAGCCGGGCACCAGCAAGCGATCGATTATCTCACCGGGCAAGAAACCCAAGCCGTTCAAAAAGCGGCTCTAGAAAACCAGCAACTGGGAATCGTCGGACAAATCGATCGCACCCAAGCCGAACTGACCCAAATCGAAGCCAAACTCGGGGAAGAGAAACAAACGCGCGATCGTGCCGAAACCGCCTTGCGAGAGCAGCGCGTTGCCGCCCAACAGCTCGAATGGCGGATGCAAAAACTCCAAGAAAGCCAGCAGCAGCGGCGCGAACAACTCGAAACCCTGCGCCAACAACTCGACGAACGCAAAGCCGATTTACCCGATCCCCTGCCGGAAGTCCCCGAAAAAATTAATTTTGAAGCCCTGCAAAAAGAACTTAAATCCTTGGCCAAGCGCATTCAGGCCATGGAACCGGTTAATATGCTCGCCCTCGAAGAATACGACAAAACCCAAGCTCGCCTGGAACAACTCACCGAAAAACTCTCAACCCTTGAAGGGGAACGCACCGAAGTTCTGCTGCGAATCGAAAACTTTACCACCCTGCGCCTGCGGGCATTTCGCGAAGCCTTCGATGCCGTCAACGAAAACTTCTCCGCCATTTTTGCCGAACTTTCCCAAGGGGACGGCTATCTCCAGCTCAACGATACCGACGACCCCTTCAGCAGCGGCTTGAACTTAGTGGCGCACCCCAAAGGCAAACCCGTCCAGCGCCTCGCCTCCATGTCCGGGGGTGAAAAATCTCTCACGGCCCTGTCGTTTATTTTCGCCTTGCAGCGCTACCGACCCTCCCCGTTTTACGCCTTTGACGAAGTGGATATGTTTCTTGACGGAGCAAACGTAGAACGATTAGCTAAAATGATTAAACAACAAGCGCAACAAGCCCAGTTTATTGTGGTGAGTTTGCGCCGACCGATGATTGAATCGGCAGAGCGCACCATTGGAGTGACGCAAGCGCGGGGAGCCTACACCCAAGTATTGGGGATAAAATTGCAACATCAAAGTTCCTCTGTGTAGTATTAATATATCGATCGAGATTTGAGATCTGGGTTCCACTTATAATGACAACCGAAAACATTCGCCAACGCTCCGATCTATTAGGCACTCAAGTCATTACTCGCGATACCGGCAAACGCCTCGGGGTCGTCAGTCAGCTATGGGTGGATATCGATCGCCGTACCGTCGTTGCTCTTGGGGTGAGAGAAAATATCCTGGCCGTGACGGCGCTGCCTCGATATATGCGCCTCTCTCAAATCAGTCAAATTGGTGACGTGATTTTGGTCGAAGACGACGATGTCATCGAAGACGACCTCGATGTCGAGGGCTACAGCAATTTAATCCGCAGCGAGGTAATTACCGAAACCGGCGAACTCCTCGGGCAGGTGCGGGGCTTTAAATTCAACACCGAAGATGGTACCGTCGTCTCGATTATTATTGCCTCGGTGGGCATTCCCCAAATCCCGGAATCCGTCCTGAGCCCATCGAAGAAGTCGTTAGCAGCGGCCCGAACCGACTGATCGTGTTTGAAGGAGCACAAGAGCGGCTGACTCAGATGAGCGTCGGCATTCTCGAGCGGCTGAATTTGAGTACGCCCCCCTGGGAACGGGAAGAGGACTACGAGTTCGGAACCCCCGTCGCCAAGCCCGGAAATCAGCTTGGCAGTGGCATTCGTACCCCGGCAGAAGAACCGCTCCAAGCGCCCGCACGGCCCGTACAAGAGTCTCGCTGGGATGAGGATGAATGGTCTCGCCCGGAACCAGAACCCCTCTACGAGGAAGAACCGGAAGTCGTTTACGCCGAGTACGAAGAAGAAGATACCTAGAGCGAAGCTTCTCGCAGCCAGTACTCTCAGCCTTACGAAGAAGTGCCCTACACTGAGGTGGAAGCTCCCAAAAAAGCCCAGTATCCTGAATACGCC
>NZ_JADEXN010000253.1 GCF_015207075.1 Zarconia navalis LEGE 11467 | reverse complement strand
TTCCATGCCAGCTATGAGGTGAATGGCACTTGGCGACATCAGCATTACACCCACGGCGATATCGTCATTTTCCCCGCCAACGAACCCTTTCCCACAACGCAAATCGATCGAGATGTGGAGTTAATTGAGCTTTTTCTCGAACCGGCGATGCTGAGTCAAACCGTTGGCGAATCTGTTGCCGAATCGATCGAACTCGTCCCGCAACCGAAGCTACGAGATCCGCTGATTCAACAGATGGGATTGGCACTCAAAGCCGAACTCGAAGCGGGGGGAAGCGATAGTCGGTTGTATGCGAGTTCGATGGCAGCGGCGCTTTCGGTACATTTGTTGCGGCGATACTCGTCGTCACCGACTGAAACTAAAGACTACGTCGGAGGATTGCCCAAATATAAGTTAAAGCAAGCAATTTCCTACATTCACGATCGCCTCGATCGCAGTTTCACGTTAAACGAACTCGCGGCGGCGGTGCAAATGAGTCCTCACTATTTTGCCACTTTATTCAAACAATCTACCGGACGAACTCCCCTCCAATACGCAACCCACTGCCGGATCGAGAAAGCCAAACAACTTTTGCGCCAAGGGGAATACCCGATCGTGGAAATTGCCCTGCAAGTGGGTTTCACCAATCAAAGTCATTTCACGCGGGTGTTTCGCAAGTACACCCAAACGACACCTAAAGTGTATCGAGATACGCGGTAGGTGGGATGGAAATAAGGCTCGATCGAAATATTTGGAAGATCGGAATATTTTTCGGAATATCGGACAAGACGATCGCCCAGTGGACTCTTTAAAGTGAGATCGAAACGATACGCTACTCGAAGGATGTTCGATCGTGACATCAACAAAACTGACAACAAAACTGACAACAAAACTTGCAATTCGGGGATGGAAAATCGTCGGTTATTGCGCATTGGCGATCGCGATCGCCATCGCTTTAATTTTACTGATTTACGGCATCAACGAGCCAAGTCTGCGCATGGTGGTGCGGGCAACGGCTCGAACTTCATGGGTCTTATTTCTCGCTGCATTTACCGCTTTTTCACTACGCCAAATTCATGCTAATTCTCTGACACGATGGATGGTGGATAATTACCGCTATCTCGTCATTGCCATGGCAGTTTCCTACGGCTTTCACGCCCTGGCGATCGCCAAACTTGCGATCGCGATCGGCGACGCAAATTTCCTCTACGATCCCGGTGGACTCTTGGGTTATCTGTTTATTCTGGCAATGATGGTAACGTCATTCGATCGCTTTTCGTCTTGGTTCGATCGTCGCGTCGTTAAAGTTCTGCACGTTGTGGGAATGTACTATCTCTGGATTGCGTTTACCTATACATTTATCAATCGGCTGGGGGTGTCGATGCTGTTTTATTTGCCGTTTGTCATTGTTCTGGGTTTAGCACTCTTAATTCGCGCGATCGCTCTGCTTGGGTGGAGAAATTCGCGCCTGACATGATTGACTTTTGAGAAAGTTTGAATCGGGTCGTTTATCGAGTTCGCCTCAAAGCTGCATATTCATCCCTCAACTCTCCGCATTACCTATAGTCCCTATAGCAGTTTGCAGAAATATTAACCCCGAACATAGTGGATTGGAAAAATTAGAGAACCTGTAGGGGTAGTGCCCCCGTGCCTACCCCGATGTAGTGGGTTGGGTTCAACCTTCATGAAAACCGCTATAATAATTTTCTTCGATTCTCAATAACTAGTTGTCGATCGAATTCTGAAATTTCATCCCAATGATGATTTTCTAAAAGGCTACAGGCTAATTTAACACTTTCTCGATCGCTATGACCGGTCGGACTGGTTCGATAGCCTTCCAGTATATTTAATGCTGCACCTAAATTATTCTCATCAAGCTCCAGTGCGGCTTTAAAATATTCTAATCCTGACTCATCTTCATTCTTAGACAAGTCAGGAGCCGGTTCTGCAATAATAACTCCCATCATATTGTATGCTTCTGCTCTAATAGATTTCTCTAAAATCTGATTTTGAGCTATTTCTTTGAATGCAAGAAAAGCTTCTTCATGGCTCGCTCTATCTAACAGTTTATCAGCTTCTTCAAAAATAGTTTCTATTTTCTTCAATCGACTAAATATTAAACTACCTACACTCAAAAAATAGGGCTAGTAAATAGTTTTTACTAGCCCCTAAATATTCAACTAAATTACGATATTTGTCTAAAAACTAAGCTTCCACAACGCCCACCGGACAAGTCACGTTCGTACCCCCTAAGCCGCAATAACCGTTAGGATTTTTGGCGAGATACTGTTGGTGGTAGTCTTCTGCGTAGTAGTATGGCGGTGCGTCGATGATTTCGGTTGTAATCTCGCCGTATCCCGCTTGGGTTAGCGCTTCTTGGTAGGCATCGTGGGAAGCTTGGGCAAGTTTGCGTTGGTCGTCGGAATAAGTATAAATGCCCGATCGATACTGGGTTCCCGCATCGTTGCCCTGGCGCATTCCTTGGGTGGGATTGTGGCTTTCCCAGAATACTTTCAACAAGTCTCCGTAGCTGATGACGTTGGGATCGAATACCACGTATACGACTTCGTTATGACCCGTTTTCCCCGAACAGACTTCCTGATAGGTGGGGTTGGGAGTCAATCCGGCGGCGTAACCCACAGAGGTAGAAAAGACCCCATCTTGCTGCCAGAAGCGGCGTTCTGCCCCCCAGAAACAGCCCATCCCAAACATTGCTGTTTCCATTCCTTCGGGAAAGGGAGGTTTGAGGGGGTTGCCATTAACGAAATGCTTCTCGGGGACGGGCATCGGCTGGCTGCGTCCGGGTAATGCTTCTTCGGCGGTGGGTAGAGTTGTCTTTTTACCGAATCCAAAAAGTACCATTGATGTGAGTCTTATTTTGGTGTTAATAACTAATTTTAATCTTATTTAATATATTTTTATACTTCTTATGGGGGAGGAATAGCGATCTCCCCGGTTCGGTAATTTCGCTTGCCGTGCAACTTACCCAAAATCTTCTCATTAACTGAGTGCGGGTCGAACGGGCAAACCCGCAATATCCTGACAATAATAACCGACAATTTCCTTTGCGATCGCATCGGGACGGGTGATTTTATCGAGATTACACAACAAAATAACAGTGATTCGATCGTCTATAAAGCGAGTGATATTGCTGGCAAATCCTACAATCGAACCGTTGTGAGAAACAACCCGTCTATTTTGATAATTGAGTATCCACCATCCTAAACCCGCTGCATATCCAGGTTCTTGCCAACAATTATTTCGTCGGGGAAAGTTGGGAGTCCACATTAAATCGAGGGTCGATGGTTTGAGTAGACTCGGCTGACATAACTCTCTTTCGTATTTAACCATATCTTCGATACTCGAAAGCTGTCCGCCAGCAGAATAGGTAACTGAAGGACTATAGTAAGGTTTATTTATCAATTGATTCGTCGGCAAACGATAACCCGCTGCTCGATGAGGTACGATTTCTTTAGGGCTATTCATCCGCGTATATTTCATTCCCAAAGGTGCAAATAACCGATCGTGAAGTATCTCGGCATAAGGTCTACGATAGATTTGCTCTAACATCATCCCCAGCAGATAGTAACCGGTATTGTCATAACCCACAGATTCTCCCGGTTGAAACTTGAGGGGTAAATCTTTAACCAGGGCTAAAACTTCGATTTTAGATAACTCTAAGTGGGTAATATCCCAGTAGTTCTCGGCATCCGTATAACTTGGAATTCCCGATTGATGAGAGAGGATATGCCTAACGGTTACACAATGCCATGCCGGGGGTAAATCATCTAAATAATCGGCGATCGCTCTATCTAACTCGATCGTACCTTCTTCAACTAACATCATCACCACCATCGCGGTAAATGTCTTGCCGACAGAAGCTATTTCATAGACTGTTTTTTCGGTTGCCGGAACATCATGCTCTAAATTTGCAATTCCATAACCTTTCATCAACAGAGGTTCGCCTTCCCTGACGACCGACACAGAGAGACCAGGTATCTGCTTTTGGAGCGTTAAATCTTGAATAAATTCATCGATCGGGGCGAATTCTGACATAGATCGAGAAAATCTAAATAGTAGAGGCGAACCCTGAAAATAATAATGCTGCCAAGGTATAAAAAAACGGAGATTCGGTCAAAACAAACATCAATGAATTCTCAAGAAATATGAGTGTCTGGCTATCATGCAAACAGCGATCGCTTGCCATTAGGCATCACCGTTCGCCAATTGGTTTTAGCCATCGCCAATTGAGTTTGAGATACCTTAGCATCGATCAAATTTGCACCACATAAATTTGCCCCGCGCAAATTGGCATGAGTGAGATAGGCATTACTTAAATTTGCCCCTCTCAAGTCTGCTCCCGATAAATTAGAATAACTCAGATAAGCATTACTTAAATTTGCCCCTCGACACACCGCATAACTCATGCTCGCAGAACTGAGATCCGCTTTATGTAAATTTGCCCCTTTCAAATTGGTACGGACGAGCTTACTTCCGTAAAAATTCACCTGAGATAGTTCGATATGTTGTAAATCGAAACCACTGAGATCGCAATCGGCAAAATCTCGTTCCCCTTTTTTGTAGGATGTTTTTAAAGTTTGAGGTGTTAATTTTCCCGACGCACTCGATGACGTTTTGTCCGTAGCGCTCGTATATTGAAGTGCGGTTGAGTTAGAAATCGTGCGCTTTGCCGTCCAACTCAGGCTGCGACTCGAACTGACCGAATCGCCTCCTGTTTCCCCAGAAGTATCGTGGTAACTCGGGTTGGGAGATGGCATTTCCACCGTTGCCGCCGATATCGGTGTAGGTGGAACTTGGGGATGGGAAAACCCATTGGCTTTCGCTGCGGGAGGACTCCCATAATCAGTCTCCTCAAATCCATCGGACTCCCTGGGATTCGATTCGCCGAGATTGGCAAGGGTGAGTTCGGCTGCGGTTTCCTCGCTCGAAAACGCTTCGGAGGAGGGTTCCCGGTTCAAATCCGCTAGCACTTGCTCTGCCGACGAGTAGCGATAGTGAAGTAACGGCTTGAGCATTTTATCGAGAATCTGGGTCAGGTGAGGGCTGATGCAAACTCGATCGTGCCATAGAATCTCGCCATTGCCCGGATCGCAATCCAACCGTCGGGGAGATTGCCCGATGAGCAAGTACAAACAGGTCGCTCCAAGGGCGTAAAGATCGCTGGCGTAAACGGGTTTCATCGCCATTTGTTCTCGTGGGGCAAAACCCGGAGTCCCGATGGCAAATGAGGTATTTGGGGTCATGGTTTCGCTATCGAGGAGCAACCCCGTCTGGCTGACTTCGTCTTTAACGGCTCCAAAATCGATGAGTACCAACCGATTATCGAGACGACGGCGAATAATATTTGCCGGTTTGATATCTCGGTGAATCACTTCATTTTGCTGGAGATACCCCAAGAGCTGCAAAACTTCATCGAGTACCGCTTTGACTTGCATTTCGCTAAAGCATCCGTAACGTTTGACTTCTTGTTTGAGAGTCAAACCTTGAACGTATTCTTGAACTAAATAAAACCGATTATCGATTTCAAAATAATCGAGCAGACTCGGGAGTTGAGGATGATTGCCAATTTTTCCCAAAGTTGCTGCTTCTCGGCGAAATAACGTTCTCGCTCGTTCTAAGACTCGACCATCGTTGGATGCCAGACGCAATTGCTTGATCGCACAGGTTGGATTTCCTGGCAGTACCGCATTTTCAGCTAAAAAAGTAGCGCCAAATCCACCTTTGCCGATCGCTTTGAGGACTCGATAGCGCTCGGCCAGCAGTAATGTAGAACCACAAGAGAGACACTCTTGGGTGGCATGGGGATTTTTAGGATTGGGGCAGTCCGGATTAATGCAGTAACTCATGCAATTTTACTCAAGGGTTTGTTTAGTTTAGATAGTGCGGTTGAAGGAAGTCGCAGTTGAGAGAATCGATCGCATTGTCGGTTATTCTCCATTAGATGAGTGTGGATCTTTTTTGTTGTCACCCAGACAAGCTGACGATTTTCTCTAATACAAGTATGTCTAAAAAAATAGGGGAGTGACGAGAGGGAAACCTCGAATAAATGTTGCGACATTCACCACTTAGAGCGAGAAAGCGATCGGTAAATGTACTGACAATAATGGTACTTTAATGGTACTTTTAAAATTTGCAGCCAACGGTTCCCAGGCCAGAAGCTATTCGGGATTGCCAGTGCCGGGAAGTCATCCCTTCGAGGGGTAAAATAGATAGGCTAAAGATCGAATATAAGCTAAGTGACATCGTGCGTATCTCTGTGAATTGGCTGCGGGAACTTGTAGACCTGGAACTGTCTCCGGAAGCATTAGCTCACCTGTTGACAATGGCGGGATTTGAGGTGGAGGACATTGAAGATCGTCGCACTTGGGCTTCGGGTGTGGTTTTAGGGAAAATTATCGAGTGCGAACCCCATCCTAATGCTAACAAGTTACGGGTCTGTCAGGTGGATGTGGGCGGCGATTCTCTTCTCAATATCGTTTGCGGTGCTCCTAATGCTCGATCGGGTATCTACGTCCCCGTGGCAACGGTGGGAACCTATCTCCCTCAAATCGACTTGAAAATCAAACCGGCAAAGCTGCGGGGCGTACCGTCGTCTGGAATGATTTGTTCCCTGGCGGAAGTGGGACTGGCAAAAGAATCGGAAGGGATTCATATCTTCGAGTTAGATAACCCGCAATTGGGAAGCGACGTACGTCCGTTGCTGGGGTTAGAAGATGCGATCCTCGACTTAACTGCGACGGCCAACCGAGCGGATGCCTTGAGCATGGTGGGAGTGGCGCGGGAAGTGGCCGCACTGACGGGGGGAACGTTGCATTTGCCCGAAGTGAAACCCTCTTCGATCGCCCCTGGAGAAAATTTAGAAGTCAGCATTGCCGAAACCATCGCCTGTCCGGCTTACATCGCCACCGTTATCGAAGGCATCGAAATCGCCCCATCTCCCAATTGGTTACAGCAACGCCTCGAAGCGGCTGGGGTACGCCCGATAAATAACGTGGTGGATATCACCAACTACGTGATGCTCGAATGGGGGCAACCGCTGCACGCCTTCGATCGCGATCGCCTAACTCAAGCCACTGGCCGCGAGAATCTCACCGTCGGCGTGCGGTTTGCCAAGGCAGACGAAACCCTCACCACCCTCGACGGCGAAGAACGCCAACTCCAAGCCCAAACCCTGCTCATTACCGCCAACGATCGCCCCGTAGCTTTGGCGGGGGTGATGGGGGGAGAAGAAACGGAAGTCCACGATGGCACTGCGAACTTAATGCTCGAAGCAGCACTGTTCGATCCGCCGACGACTCGCCGCTCGGCACGCTCCCAAAGCCTGCGCACAGAAGCCTCATCTCGATTCGAGCGGGGGGTTAAC
>NZ_JADEXN010000252.1 GCF_015207075.1 Zarconia navalis LEGE 11467 | reverse complement strand
AAATCGCCATCGGCAAACGATCGAGCGGTCTGTCGGAGGTGTTTGATGGGTTTGGCGATCGCCATCGCCAACAAAACTGCAATCAGCACATCCACCCCCAGGGCAAGCAATGCTAAGATAATTTGCACTCGAAAGCTCTGTCCGAGCAGAGCGTTCAAAGCCGTTTCTGGAGTTCCCCGTACGAGGACGGCAACGGGTTCCCCCACAAAATTACTCAAACTTCGGGCGGCAACGGTATAGGTACGATGTCCTGCTTTGAGCCGTCCCGTAACCGTCTGACCGGATGCAGTAACGGCCTGCGTTAGGAGTTCTCGCTTGTTGCCTTGCAAAACGGTTCCGAGATCGGCAACTTGCGGCTCGGTTTCCGATGTGGCGAGGACGAACTCTCCCGTAGGTTGGCGCAAGTAAATGGCACTGTAGCCGCCTCCTAAAGCGCCGATCGTCCGTCGCACGATCGGGCGCTTCCCATTGACGATATCCCCAGAGACTAACGCGCCGAGAACGGCTTGGGTTTGGGAATTGCGTACGGGGGTCACAGTATAGCGAATTAAGGCATCCCCACCGGAAAAATCTGGGGGTAGCGGTGGCTCTTCGATCGCAAGTTCGACCTGAGAAACCACCTCGCTGGTTTTAATTTGTTGGGGATGTTCGATCGCCTTGCTGACGAGATTGTTGGGGTCGAAGATTTGACCGGTACGATCGGTATTGGCATTGGCGATAATCCGCAAGTCTTTGCCCACCAGAGTTGCATATTCAATATTTCGGGCTGTGACTTCATTTTGGAGAATTTGCTTGACCCGATCGCGTAGTTCCGGCTCTAAAGGACGATCGTCGGTATGGGTTTGGGCGGCTGCGATGATGGCGGCATTATCCGATTGACCTCGGAAGCCAAATCCCATTTGATTAATTTTGATGTTGTAGTTAATTTGGGTCACTGCTAGCTCGGATTGAGCTTGGTGCAGGAGCATCCGGTGTCCTCCCAAAACCAGCAGGCACGCCCCAACACCCATCAAACCCACGATCGATAGAACTTCAGAGGTTAATAAGCCCAAGAGTTGCTTGCGCCGAATCGGTAGATTGTAGAACCACTGTAGTGCCAAGATTCGATGTGGGTCGGGCGAGTTTCTCCCAATAACATCTGATTTAAGACAATCGTCGTTCATGAGGGGTTAGGACTCCACTATTCCCAATTTAAGGGGTGGCTTTTTTACTTAATAGCAACGATCTCCACCAAATTCAGGATAATAAAAAAATTAATATGACAACAATCTAATTTTAAAAAATCTTCAAATTTAAAAAGTTTTTAAATAGCAAAATTAGATACAGATTTTTACAAGATTTTAGTATTTTAATTATGAAAAAACTTTAAGAAATAGAAATTTCCGACCGACTCGATCCAGAGCGAGCGAGAGTTGAGCCTATTCGATCTCCATCAAGACGAGTGTCTTTCGATCGAGTCTTCGTGATAGAGTGGACGGCGACAGCGCTGATTTCATCCACTTCTGGCAACAATCGTGTTCCGTAACTCCGTGCAAACCTGGCTGGTCGCACCTACAACCCATCGCAACCGGCACATCTACTGGTTTTGGTTTGCGGCTAGCGCGATCGTCGCCGGAACCTACGGTCTAGAGGTCTGGCAACAAGCCTTCAGCACTGAGTTTGTGGTATCGGACGATACCAGACAGCATGTTTTTTGGATGCAGCGATTTATCGACCCCGAACTTTTTCCAAACGATTCGATCGCCGACTATTTTCAATCGGTGGCGCCGAGAGGATATACCGAATTCTATCGTTTATTTGCAAAACTGGGAATCGACCCTTTATTGACGAGCAAACTGATTCCTCCCATTTTGGGACTGATATCAACAAGTTGCTGTTTTCTCCTATGTCTTGAAATTTTTCCCGTTCCCGCTGCCGGATTTTTGGCATCCGTACTTTTCACTCAAAATCTATGGATGCTCGATGTTTTATCTGCGGCGACTCCAAGAGCGTTTCTCAACCCTTTATTTCTAGCCTTTTTATATTATTTAATTCGACGGTCGCCATGGTGTTTCATCGCCCTTGCTGCCATCGGATTATTCTACCCTCAATATGTTCTCGTGAGCGTGGGAGTCCTCATTTTAACGCCCCTCAGCTTAGAAAAAGGGAGACTCAAAATCAGTCGCGATCGCCGAGAGTATTGGTTTTGCATTCTAGGTTCGATCGTGGCATTTCTCGTTCTTTTACCTTACGCTCTAAAAACATCAGACTTCGCCCCCACGATTACGGCCGCTGAAGCTCGACTGATGCCAGAGTTTCTGCCGGGTGGAAGAGTGCGATTTTTCTACGAAGACTTTGGTCGATATTGGTTAAATGGAGGACGAAGTGGCATTCAAATCCCCTTCGATCCGCCGCTGCTGGTTGCGGGAATGATTTTACCGGTGTTATTGCATTTTCCCGATCGATTTCCCTTAGTGGTTGCAGTGCGATCGCATCTCAAAATATTAGGTCATTTGACTCTATCGAGCTTAGGTCTTTTTTTTGTCGCTCATGCTTTATTATTCAAGCTACACTTACCCAGTCGATATACTCAGCATAGCTTGCGTGTTATTATGTCTCTCTCGGCCGCGATCGCGCTGATTATTTTGCTCGATTCAATATTTCGCTGGGCAACAGGTTTTCAACATTCTTCATTTTGGTTAAGATCGGAAGCTTTATCTCTGGGAGCTGTTGCAATTTTATTGGGCTATTTAATGCTTTACCCCACCTCTTTAAGCAATTTTCCCAAAACAAACTATCAGTTTGGTTCGACCCCAGAACTCTATCAATTTTTTGCACGGCAGCCTAAAGAGATTTCGATCGCCTCGATTTCTTCAGAAGCCAATAACCTCCCGACCTTTGCCCATCGATCGATTATATCCGGTCAAGAATACGCTATTCCCTATCATTTAGGGTACTATCGATCGTTTCAATCTGGAACAAGCGAATTGATTCAAGCTCAATACACTGAAAGTTTATTGGAACTTCAAAACTTCATCAAAACATACGAGATCGATTTTTGGTTGTTAGAAAACGAAACCTTAACGCTAGATTATATCGAAAAAAATGACTGGATGAAACAGTACTCCAAGGCAACCCAACAGGCTATAAAACTGCTCGAAGAAGGTCGCTCTCCCGCTTTTAAAAGCGTACTCGAACGATGTTCTAAATTTCAGCTCGATAGTTTTACTGTTGTACCAACGGAGTGTGTCTTAAATTTGAGTAGACTGGCTGTGGAGAGCGTACCGCCTTAAACACAGCAAACACAGCGAGATTGCCATTAAAGAGATAATCAAAGGGGAAATTCGCAAATTTAGGTCGATCGTAATATTGAGTACTCAAGTGAGTTTTCAGTAAGTATTGAGCTTAAAGTATTGAGCTTAAATCGATCTCAATTTCCTTAATCTCCTCTTTAAGGAGAAAGCTGAAAAAGTGCCTAACTCGCAAATAGCATAACTTGCGCACTTCTTCCTCCCCAAATAGGGGGACTATAAGAGGATCTCCAGAGGTCGCTGAATTTTTGTAGTATTCAACCTCACCCGATCGATTGTGGGATAAGGGTACATTTTCTAGGAAAAGTACCAGTCTCCGCGAGAATGAGACAGCACGGGTAAAACCTGAAGTCCAAACGATAATCTAAAAGGAATGCTAAAGTTTCTGTAGCTCGAGCGGATTTTGGTTGTCTATAACCGTAAAATGTTAAAACAATAGAGAACTCGTCGAGCGATATACTGCCTCGCTCGAAAAATTCGGGGCGAGTCAAAGTGGTTCTTAATGTGAATTGAATGTGAAGCTGCACGCCAGACAAAAATCGAACAACAAACCGAGTAGATATTTGAGTCGATCGTTAACTATATATTCGAGCTAATGTTTGTATTTTTTGGAAGTTATTTAGCCAGTTGTAGGTATTATGCCATCTCTTAAAGGTGTTGCGATTAAAGGAACTATTTGGACTTTTTTAGGATATGGAGCCAGTCAGTCTTTACGGTTAGCCAATAATTTAATCTTAACTCGATTATTGGCTCCCGATCTATTTGGATTGATGAGGCTCATTATGGCTTTAATTATGGGTCTGAATCTTTTTTCAGATATTGGCATCGCTCCGAGCATTATCCAAAATCCAAGAGGTGAAGAGCCTAAATTTTTCAATACAGCTTGGACGATCCAAGTTATTCGCGGTATTGGGCTTTGGTTATTGAGCTTGCTGTTGGCTTGGCCGATTGCCAAAGCTTACGAAAATGAGCAACTGCTTTGGTTAATTCCAATTGTCACCTTTAATACTCTTCTAACCGGATTCAACTCAACAGCATTAGCAACGCTCAGTCGTAGAATCGATATTGGGAAATTCACAATCTTTCAGCTTGGTGCTCAAGTTATTTCCCTCATTGCCATGATTGTCTGGGCACTCTTCAGTCCGACAATTTGGGCATTAGTGTTTGGTAGTTTTCTATCATCGGTTGTCAAGCTCGTCTGGAGCCATCGACTGAGCCCAGAAATCAAAAATCGTTTTCAGTGGGACCCAGCAGCGGCTCGAGAACTCTTTTCTTTTGGACGATGGATATTTTTCTCAACAGCATTAAGTTTTTTATCTTCTCAATTTGATAGCTTTATGTTTCCCAAGCTAACATCTTTTGAGATGTTAGGAATTTATACCGTTGCATTTACATTTGCAGATATTCCCCGCATGGTGATCGGAACTTTGAGTAATAAAGTTCTTTTCCCAATTATTTCTCGACGTGCCGATTTGCCACGTCCGGTCTTGAGAAATAAAATTCTAGCCAAACGTTGGATTCTACTTGTCGGTCTGATCGCTATTTTGACAATTCTTGCCAGTTTTGGAGACTTTATTGTTCTCCGTTTATACGATGACAGATACGCTCAAGCCTCTTGGATGTTACCACTACTGGCACTAGGCGTTTGGCCGGCAGTCTTGTTGAGAACCAACAGTCCCGCACTCATGGCGATTGGGAAATCCAATTATGCAGCCTTCGGGAACCTGTTTCGCTTCCTGTTCATGGCCGTTGGCTTACCACTCGGATTTTACTGGGGTGGACTTTTTGGAGTGGTGTTAGTGGTCACTCTCAACGATCTGCCTCCCTATCTTGTCTTGAATTACGGTCTAGAGCGAGAAGGTTTATCGGGAATCAAGCAAGATTTTCAAGCGACATTACTATTAATTGCCTCGATCGGTTTTATGGTTATGGGTCGGTATTTTCTAGGATGGGGAATTCCGACATTCAGCTACTTTTTCCCGTAAAGCCTCGCCAGTTTCGCTATGGCGACTCCACGAGATTGCCCGTAAAGCAATCTCCTTCGTTTGCATATTTCTAGGATCGATCGCCATTCTTCTCAATGACCATCGGTCTATCGCTGACTTCAAACTCGACCGTCAGGTGAGTTCTTCATCCCTAGGTAAGCTCGAATACATAAAAATTTGCGTTCGATCCACGGGTCTAAAATTCCGTCCTCTTTTTTCCCATTGCTCCAAAACCCTCCTAATTTATAAATTTCAACGCCCCACCGCTTATCTACTTGCTGACTCCTATCTTCTTTAGCGCTGCTTAAAATCTAACGGAGAACCGCTATAATATTGGAAATCTTTCAGTTGGGTGCAAATCGCTTGTTTGCGGGAGAAATACTTATAGGGTGGGAAAAGGATGTTATCGGTTTACCCTCGCATCAATAGTTTGCGATCGCCCGTTCTGGCAAATTTTAGCTCTAACATCTAAAAGATGTTAGAAGTCTAAGCAGTGAGGTGTGAGTTACTTAGATGTTTACTCCAAATTGATAGAAGAGTAGAGCTGTCGGTCATCAGACTTCGATCGAAATCCCCTTTTATTCAAAGTTTAAAGACTATAAAAGGAATAGGGGATCGAAAAGTATATTGGGTGCAACTCAGATTTAATTCTTGAAAAAGCGGGCAAAACTTGAATTTATAGATTCATTTCTTCTACGCTTTTTTCTTGTGAATTTGTAGTTCATTTATGTTCGTAACTTCTCTCGCAATTTTAGTTCACAAAAAACTAAAATTAATTTTTACAGGTAACTACGGTTCATATTTTTGAATTGTAATTTATCTATTTTGTTGACGTGAATTACCCTAATACTTTGAGACTCTTTATTCGCCAAAAAAATGTCATATCACTCAAGTAAAATTTTCATTAACGTGATGGAAGAATTAGTCATCGAAGAAGTCGATCGACGGCTAAAAATACTTTCTCCGAAATTAGCAAAGTATATCGATCGACTTCAAGTCTCCACCTACGCACTCAATCGCCTACCTCCCCTCTACGCTTCGAGTCAAGAAGGTGCGCGCTATCAAAAACAGCGAGGTCGGTACAAGCTATACGAGCAAGTGAGAACGGCTGTCGCGCAAGGATTGAATGCCGTACAATGCGATCCCCTCCGAGTCTCTACTCCCTTGACGGAAGACGCACAGTTCCCAGATCCGGCAGCCGATCGCGCTTTGCTCGAACTTCGCGCTATACTAGAGCGTCGGGATCTGACTTGGCAATCTGTCGTGCCGCTTGTCGCAAGAGCTGTGCAAAGTAATCCGTCTGACGGTGCAAGTTCTCATTCTGACCGACGCACACACAAAACCCACCTCTAAGACGGAAAATCGATCGCTTTCAATTCAGGCGATCTATTCGATTCGTTGAGGGATAAAATCAGGATGACAATAGTCGGGCTGCGATCGAATTATTTTTTCAATAAAGCAAGTTCTTTTTATCTGATTTTAAATCCGCTTTTTCTCCTAAAAGATAAGTATTTTATTCACAATTTGAGGTTAATATGAATCGCAATAAAAAACAAGGTTCTGACAGTACGATCGATATCGATCCCCTCACCTTTTTTGCCGTCGTCGCAGCGGTCATTTTCATTCCTTTATTTCTCGCCGGGTTTTCGGGTTAAGCTTCTTCTCGATAGCAGAGAATCGACACAACCTCTCGCGAATCTGTCGTTCGAGATCTTCTGATGAAAAGCCCGAAAATTGCCATCGATGCCAGTCACTTTAACGAGTTCGCATTCGATGGACTGAATCGATATATCGGCGAAATTTTACGTGCTGTCGATCGCCAATCGGAGGACTTTACCATCTATACCGCAGCCGATGGTGTTTCTTCTCGTTTTCCCCATCGACTTTGTAAAATTGCCAGCCGCACGATCTATCAAAATAATTTTCGAGGCAATTTTTCTCGCCTTCTTTGGCATCAGACCGCGTTTCCCCACAAGCTCGCGCGAGACGATATTTCTTTGGTTTATTCACCCGTTCCCGAGGGCATGTTATTTCCCACCTGTCCTCAAGTAATTACCATTCACGATCTGCTGCCATTATTTTTCCCCGAGACCTACCCTAGAG
>NZ_JADEXN010000251.1 GCF_015207075.1 Zarconia navalis LEGE 11467 | reverse complement strand
GATTGATGCGAACCACATAGAGGTGATAAACGTGACCGGAGTCGCTTTGGTTCTGAATCGGCACGATCCCCTGAGACTGGAGCGGTGCGAGGAGGGAATCGTATTGTTTTGCCGCCCAATTGCGCTGGTGGTTCCAAGTACTCAGGTGGGGCAACTTGACGTTGAGAATGGCTGCTTGTAGGGTATCGAGGCGGCTGTTGGTACCGCGATCGCGATGGATATATTTCTGCGGTGCGCCGTAGTTGCGCAAGGATCTCAGTTTCTCGGCAACGGCATCATCTTGGGTGACCACCATACCACCGTTTCCGGCCGCACCGAGGTTCTTGCTGGGATAAAAGCTAAACGCGGCGGCCATCCCCACAGAACCGGCGGTATAGCCTTCTCGATGGGCCAGGTGTGCTTGAGCGGCATCTTCAAAAATGACGACATTGTGGGTGCTGGCAAAATCGAGCAGTTGCCGGGGAGACACCATCTGTCCGTATAGGTGCACCGGAACGATGGCTTTGGTGCGCGGTGTAATTGCTCTTTCGGCGGCAGCTAAGTCGATGAGCGCCGTTTGCGGATCGCAATCGACTAAAACGGGGGTTGCTCCAGCATGGAGAATCCCAATCAGGGTGGCGACAAAGGTATTTGCCGGTAAAATGACCTCATCTCCCGCACCGACTCCACAAGCTTGCAATCCGAGGGCGATCGCATCGGTTCCACAGGCAACACCCACTCCATGAGGCACGCCACAAGCTGAGGCGAAGGCGGACTCAAACTCACTTACCGCTCGACCTAATATATAATCTCCTTGCTGCAATACGGTTTGAACCGCTTGTTCGATCTGTCCTTGGATCGGTCGGTGCATCAAGCTGAGATTGACGAAAGGAACGGGAGTAGGAGTCCGGTGCATGAGAATAATACAGAGGTTGAATAGTGGTCTTCTTCGACTGTAGCTGAAACAATTTGAAGGTGAGTTCAGCAAAATCACGTATTTATAACATATTTAAGACTTACGCAAATTTACTTTTACACCACCATCAGTGGGAGGGAATAGCGTTTGTCAAGTCAGCCTATTTATTATTTGTGGGTCAGTCCCAATCTTGACAAACGATCGAGGGTGCCATGCCATCGTTATCTTTTCGATCGAGTCCCTATATTTTTTGAATTTTAGCTTCAGACTTCACGGGATTATCAATCTATTCTTAATTCTCTATCGTTGGTAGATCGTGACATCAATCGAAAAAATTTTACAACAAGCGATTAATCCCTTTGATTCGGTAAACTTTCGACCGGGAAACTTTTGGCAAGAATCGCAACATGGCAAACTGACGGTTCATTCAATTCATCAAACAGAAATCGAGAAAATTACCGAAACTCTCGATCTCGTGAATGGCGATCGTCGAACTCGAACGATTCTATTATGTGGAGATTCTGGCGCGGGTAAGAGTCATCTTCTCGATCGTCTAAAACAGACCTTAAATCGGCGAGCATTTTTTGCTTATATTGGACCTTGGGTCGATCGAAACTTTCTATGGCGACATATCCTCCGCAATACCGTTGATAGTTTGCTCAAAGTTCCACCGGGACAGCAAGAGTCTCAGTTATTAATTTGGCTCAAGAGTTTATCGATTTTTAAAGAGCATCGTTTTCTCGACAAATTGCTCGGAGATCGGAAAGTATTTATTCGTAAGCTTCGAGAAAGTTACACAGCCGATTTATACAATGCAAATGAGTTTTTAGGGGTATTGTACGATTTGCTCGATGGAGAAAAGTTTCTCCTCGCATCGGATTGGTTGCGAGGAGAAAACTTAGACGATGACGATTTGACTCGGTTACGAGTGCGGCATCCGATCGAAACGGAAGATGCCGCACAAAAAATATTAGCCAACTTCGGTCAAATTTCGATCGATACTTTTCCGATCGTCCTTTGTTTTGATAATTTAGATTGTATTGCCGGAACGACAGATGGTGAAACAAATTTGCAATATTTACTGAATTTTAATTCTACACTCCATAATGAAAAATTCAAAAACTTCTTAATTATCTTTAGCCTTATTACCCACACAGCTCATAAATATGTGAATCGGATGCAACCTTCCGATTTAGCTCGTGTCGATCGACAAGTGCTACTCAAACCTATTACACTTAATCAAGCAGAATTCCTGTATAAAACCCGATTGTCTTCTTTGCACAAACGAGCCAATCCGAAACCAAAATCTCCGATTTTCCCGTTAGAACGAGCCATATTAGAAACAAGTTTTCCGGGAGGAAAAACAAACCCCAGAAATGCGCTTGAAGTTGCCAGAAAACTTGTTCTTGAATATAAAACAGGTCGATCGATTATTTCAGAAGATGCGATCGCCGCTTTTCGACTTGTTTGGCTGAATGCTTTTGACAGAACTCAGAAACAAGTGACGCGAGTTCGTCAATTCTCTTCCTTAGAACTGGTGCAAATGTTAAAACAAGCTATTTTGGCATTACAGATTAATGATTTGAATCAAAGGAGTTTATTTCTCGATCGATATACATCCTCAACGCTTAGCTATAACTGCGGCGATCGAAAAGTGGGTGTTGTCTGGATCGAAGAACCCAATTTAAATTATTTCTTTTATGTCATGAAATCCTGTCAAGAGATTCTCGATCGAGATTTATACGATCGTCTAATCCTTATTCGCGCAGAAAAATTGGGACAAGCCAAAAATAAAGGATATCAACTCTATCAACGCATCTTCACAAAGCATCCTCATATTCACATTATCTCCACATTAAAATCCGTTTGCTATTTAGCGACTTATCAAACCTTGTACCGTGCCTCCTTTGCGGGAGAATTGGTTGTGGGAAACCAAACCCTGGATGTGGAAAGATTAGAAAATTTAATTCGAGAATCTCAAGTTTGGCAAGATTTCCCGTTATTACAAGACTTAGGACTCATAAAATCGAACCCACGAGAACTGAATATTTTAGATTCCGCGCGTGAGTTTTTGATAAACCTCGTCAAAACACAACAGTTAATCGGACGCAATACATTAATTGAAAATGCGATCGATCGATTTCCACAAATCGATCGCCTCGATCTCAATTTACTTCTCGATCGAATGTGTGAGAATAATCAAATTCAAATTCTCGATCCCAATGCTAGTCAGGACGAGCAATTAATCTGTATAATGTCGAGCTAAGGGGTTCGTATATGAGCTGCAAGTTTTAGAAATTGCAAACTCCGTAATTTTTCTTAGGTAATTATATCACCGACTATAACTTGTTCGAGAACAATATAATTTCTTCTATGGAAACGATTCAAGTCAAATTCATTTTAAAATTATTGGGGTTTTCAAACTATCGAGCCTCAATTTCCGATTCAAAACTCAAACCCAATTCTAAAACGTCGGTATCCAAATGCAAAGATATTTGTCGAAAACTTTGCGATCGTAGCTGGGTAGCACGATCTGAAGATATTACAAAATTCAAAATTTTACCTCCGGGAAAATCTCTTTTAAAAGTCGATCTGAGTAACTTGCCGATTACTCAAATCGAATTAGAAGTTCTCAAAGCTAGTGCAAAAAAAACGACGACACCCGGACAAATTAAAAAGGTTCCGGCAGATCGACGACAAGAAACGATCCGAGATTTAATCGATCGCGGATTACTCGCCGCTGTTGAGACGAAAATCAAAGAAGTTTGGCTCACCGAACGGGGAAAAGTCTATTTGCGCGATGAGTTTAACCCAACGGGTAATACTCTGAGTTTCAGTGGCAAAATGCTCGATAACTATATTCAGTTTTTGCGGCAGTCTCTCGCGGGGGAAGCTAGAATGCCGCAGACAAGATCGACAACTCAGACAACTGCGGTGCAACCCCCAAATACCGATACCAGTCGTCCATTGAGCGATGAGGATATTTTAGAGACGATTCGGAATTTAGATCGAGAACTGGGGACGGATAACTATTTACCAATTTTTCATTTACGCGAGAAGCTGGCAATGGTCTCTCGGGATGAGTTGGATAAGGCGCTATATCGCTTGCAGCGAAACGATCGCCTCGAAATGAGTTCTTTAACCGATAGCAGTCCTTATACGCAAGCACAAATTGGTGCGGGGATTCCCCAAAATATGGGAGGTCCTCTATTTTTTCTAATCGATTCAGATTCCAAAGGAGCTGAATTTTTCGCAATCTAATTTTAGACTTTTATTCTTCAAGATTTGCATGACCTCTATCGAGCAAATTATTCAACAAGCGGTTAATCCATTTGACGCGATTTCTTCACGGTATGGTAATTTCTGGACCGATCGTCAAGATCCGACATTAACGGTTAATTCGATTAACCAAGAAGCGATCGACAAAATCGAATCGTTTCTCGATCTGGTCGCGAAAGACCATCAAACTCGAACGTTGCTACTCTTGGGGGATTCGGGTTCGGGAAAAAGTTATCTATTAGGAAGGCTAAAACAACGGCTAAACCCGAAAGCATTCTTCGTTTATATCGGTCACTGCGGCGATAGTAATTATATTATTCGCCATCTTTTGCGCCAAATGGTCGATAGTTTAGTGCAAGTTCCCGATGGCGAAGAAGAATCCCAACTTTTGCTTTGGCTTCAAGGTTTATCGGCATTTAAAAGCCGCAGCGCGATGAAAAAGTTATTGGGAGAGCGAAATCTTTTCATTCGGAATTTTAACAGTACTTATCCGGTGGGGATGTACAATCCCAATGAGTTTTTTGGGGTATTGTACGATTTAACGAATCCCGAACTTTCTTCGATCGCCTATCAGTGGCTCAAAGGAGATGAGCTTGATGAAGAGAGTTTAAAAGCCTTGCGGGTTAAAAAGTCGATCGATTCTGAATATACCGCTCAAAAAATTATTGAAAATTTCGGTCGGATTGCCGATAAAAACCGACCGATCGTTCTTTGTTTCGACCAACTCGATCGCGTCAATATCTCCGCTATTTTTAGTATTAATACAAATTTTCATAATGAAAGTATCAAAAACTTTTTAGTTATTATTAGTTTAATTCCCGATATTGCCAAGCAAAACTCTAATCGGATTCCGCTATCCGACAAAGCTCGGATTACCGATCGGGTAATTTTAAAACCCATTAATCTCGATCGTGCGGAAGAACTTTGGCGAATCCGACTGCATCCGCTACACAGTCAAGCAACTCCTAAACCAAAATCGCCAATTTATCCCTTAACTCGCCAACAACTCGAAACTGAGTATCCCGGTGGCAAAACGAATATTCGCGATGCGATTACTCTGGGAAAAACATTAATTCAAAAATATAAATTGGGCGATCGAGTTGCACCAGAAAACCCAATCGCTGAATTCAAACTAGTCTGGACAAAAGAATTTCAGAAACAACAAAAAACTATCGATAAAATCGGTCAGTTATCTTCATTTGATTTGATTCAAGTTTTAGAAGAGGCACTTGAAACTATTCCCGTTCAAAACCTAGAAACTAGTGTTTTACCCAGCAAAACACAAAGCCGTTATTCTCTAAGCTATCAAGACACCAAAAAGCAAGAAACGATTGGCATTTTGTGGTCGGAAAATGCCAATATGAGAAGCTTTTATTCTTTAATAAAAGACTGTCAAAAGGCAATTGAGAAAAGTATTTGTAATAAACTGTATTTAATTCGATCGACAACCGTCGGCAAGGCTAAGAACAAAGGGTACAAATTATACAAACAAATTTTTGTCAATTCTCCCCATCGCCACATTACACCTCATCTGGATTCATTGCACTATTTAGCCACCTATAGCAGCTTGTTGAAAGCCTCGCGAGTCGGCGAACTTGTCGTAGGAAGTAAAGTTCCTGACATGATAGAATTACAGACTCTCGTTCGGCAATCGAAGGTTTTGCAAAAATGTAATATTTTGCAAGATTTAGGTTTGGTGGCGATAACTCGAACCACAACACAACAGAAAGCTAATAAAACTGCAAAATCAAGCGTATCTAATGATGTTAAAGAATATATGCTCGACTTGGTAAAAACCCAACAAATGTTAGGTCTCATACAATTAATTGATACCGCTCGCCAACAAATTGATACCAGTTCGTTATCTGATGCCGATATTCATAAATTGGTTGAAAATTTAACTCAAGAACACCCGATTCAAATTATTGGTATGAAGTCTAAACCTGAATCTCTTTGTGTCTGCTGGACACCCAAGTAACCGAAAAAAGTCGTAACGATCGATGTACTTAACCCAACCAAGAGAAATTCAAACAGCGATCGAAACTTTAGCTTCGTCAAAATTGCTGTGGCTGGATACGGAAACCGCAGATTGGCGAACGAAATATCCGAAAATCTCTCTAATTCAAGTTCTTGCCAACCCAGACGATCGCACGGGAGACTCAGCTTATGTTTTAGACGTTCTCGAAAAACCCAATCTAGTTCAATATTTTATCGAGAAAATTGTTGCTAATCCCCAAATCGAAAAAGTTTTTCATAACGCTAGCTACGATTTAAAATTTTTAGATAAAAGTCAAGCAAAAAATATTACTTGTACGTTAAAAATAGCTAAAAAAATCACGAAGACAAAGTTAGGCACGTCTAATCTAAAACTAAAAACTCTGGCTGCCGAACTCTGCGGATTTACGAATGTCGATTCCGAACCCCAAGGTAGCGACTGGCGACGACGACCGTTAAGCGAAAAACAGCTACACTATGCCAAACTCGATACGGTTTATTTAGCTTGCGTTCATCGCGAATTACTAAAATTTATTCCACCTAAATCGACGAAAACGCAGGAGGATATATTCGTGACCAAAGCAAAACCCGCTTCCCCTTCTTTTAGCGTCACCAACGTGCGGGTTGCCTTAGAATGTCCCCGCTTATTTTACTTAGATCGGCGGTTCGGTGGCATGAGCGTATTCTTCCCCAAAACTCAGTACGCTGCCATCGGCAATCCCTTCCACCAACTAGCGCAGAAATTTGTCGAACTCGCACTCACCGATTCTCGATTTCGATCGCTCCTAACTCCCGCAGCCGAACAGCTTCAAGCCGAAGAAGTGGCGCAGGAAATGCAGAAGCTGTTTTATACGATCGCCTTTTTTCCCTACCTGCAATCGGTAATTCGAGAAAATCCCCATTTAGTCCCAACCTATAACCAAATTTGGCAGGGAGTTCGCGGGTTAATTGGCCATTACGCGCAGTTGTTAGTCACCAATCGATATCACTGCCATGCCAACGCCACCATTCAAAAAACATTTATCGATCGCGAATTAAAAGTAGAGGCGCAATTCCAGTTACCCGACGGTACAATGCAACAGGTTCGGGGAAAGTTTGATAGCCTCGTTTACGACTTTGCCAATCGCCGTTTGTGCGCGGTGGAATACAAAACCTATCAAGCTGCCGATTTGTCCGCACAGGTGGCACAGGTGGCGCTGTATGCCTATATGTTGCAGCAGCAGAAAAACGAGCCGGTGGATGCGGCGGTATAC
>NZ_JADEXN010000250.1 GCF_015207075.1 Zarconia navalis LEGE 11467 | reverse complement strand
CTCGTTGACAAAAATCGCCTATTTCACCCCTCGTCATTCTCATTAACACCGAAAATCGCCCCCAGATTTCCCCAGAGGCGATCGAGTATCTCGACAGATTTCTTTGACTCGATCAGATCCTGAATCTTGCCAATAAAAATCCTGGACATGACGATCGGGAATACTCTCCGATACTCTGGGGTCAGGCAATCAACGACGAGACGATGAGAAAAAATGACGATTCCCGTAGCCAAGCGAGCGGAGATTTTCCGACTTCATAAACTTGGTGAATCCCAACGAGCGATCGCCGAGCGCCTAGGGGTCTCGCGCGCTGCCGTCAAAAACTATATCCGAGACCCCTTTCCGTCTTTGGAAGATTCCTCGGAGCCTATCGATAGGGGTCAAGTAATCCCTGGCGAATTCCTTGGTGAATTCGATCGCAAGGTCAATCTGATTCTCGATCGCCTTCTCGATCGATATCAAGAAATCGCAGCCGATCCAGACACGTCAAATAGAGACTTGATATCGCTGGGAAGATTGATTCAATCTTGGTCGCCTCAAACCCCGTCGGACTCCCCAACATCAAACACGACTAATGGACTTTCCGAGGTCGATTTGGACGCGAGATGGGAAGAGCGCAAACGCCAAGCTGAGATTCTCAGGGAAAAAATCTAATCTGATTCCTCCTCACCAATCCCAATCTCCTTCAATTTGTTGAGTTCGCTTACAAGTTCTTCCGCGGAAAGTTGATAAATATTCTCGCGATTATATATGAATTTATCGGACTCGGGTTCGGGAAGGAGTTCGATCCTACGAGGAAGATGCTCGCGATACAATTCCTCGATCGTCTTCCATTGAGTCGAACTTATCCGCGTCTGAACGTCGAGCAGCAGTGCCTCGATCGCTCGGGACTCTAACCCCTTCACCTGTCCCCAATCTTCGGGGAATCGACAAGCCAAGATAGCTCGGATCGCATTGACCATCGAAGCGTCGTTTCGTTCGAGGCTTTCCTTCATCTTTTTTACAAGGAAGAGCCGGAATTTCGCCAGCCCGCGCTGCTCTGCGACGAAAATCCCAATCTTGAATCGATCGAGCGCTCTCAAATCTCTTTCGGAGTTCGCGAGCGCTCGACCCTCTTTTCGATATTCCTCGAAGAATAATTGAGGGACGGGGAAGGGAAGGTCATCATCTTCGGCTTCTCGATCGGTCATCCAATCTCGAAGCCCGCCAATCGAGGATAAAAAACTCATCCCCATACCCACGTCATTCTCGATCGTCTCCAAAACATTTAATTTCTGACCGGGAGTCAGGACATTCCCGAAAGCTCGATTATTCATTTTTGTCGTTTCTCCATTCTCGATCGCGAGGGTCTAATACCTTCCCCAGAATACGATCGAGACAAGCGATTTGTTTGGGCGTGAGCGATTTCCCTGACTCGATTTGGGACTCGATCGACTCCAAGAATTCCAGATTCCATCCGGTCGCCTCGGACTTGGCGATCGCGATGTCGCTTGCCATCCCATTTCGATTTTTTCGATTCTTTGGCTTGGCGACCCACTTGATGAATTTTCCGCATCCCTGGCAGTCCATGCGGGCGTGATGGAAGTGTTCGGGCGTAAGTGTGACTCGACCCGCGTTCCACCCGCATTTGGGGCAATTCTGTGGCGCTCTCTCAATCCAAGTCTCGATCGTCAATTTATCAACTTCGATGTCCATACAACGATAGTACAGAAAAACCCCCAGAGCGAGGCACTCCGGGGGTTTCAAAATCCGAATTTAGAATGAACTTTACTTTGTTTTAAGGACTTGGGGGGCGACAGTCGGATCGAATTCCCAGAGCCTTGTCAGAATCTTGTCTCCAAAATCGTTGGTCTTCTCTACGTTGCGCATCTTAAAGACAAAAGGAGTCTTTTCCTTTTCGGCTTTATTCAACATCTCAAAAAGTTCGGATAAGTTGTTCGTCGTTTGAATTTCCTGCCCGTACTCGTCTTCCTCCACCTCCGACCGAAGAACGAAACCTAAAGCAGCAGCCACTTTCCCTAAAGAATTGTCTGGATTGTACCCACGCGAGACGTTGAGTTCGATCTCTTTATTTTCCCCAGACTGCCCTTTGACCAGGAACATTAGGGAGTTGAGTTCTTTGATTTCTCCGGTCTCTCGAATCGTGATTTGCTTGACTTTATCACCGAGAAATCGCCCAACGGTCAGACCCTCGAACTTGCCTTTAGCGATTGTAGCCGGTGTCCATGTGGTGGTGAATTGCATGAATCTTTCCTTTTTTTCAACTATCCTCATATTACACTCATCACGTGTAACTTGTCAAGTCTGACTAGAGTATTCCCACTTGTCACTTATACTGAGAATAATGTCACCCACTTGGAATAACGAATGCTGATCGAAATCATCACCCACCACGAGATAAAGGATTTAGGACAATCCATCAAAGAGGCTCGAAAAAACTCATCCAAATCCATCACCGAATTAGCTGCCAGAGCCGGAATGAGCGCATCGAACTGGTATCGAATTGAAAGCAGCCAAGTTTTGAAGCTCCCAATATCGACATTGAGAGCTATCGAAGAATCGCTAGAGGTAAGATTCCTCAAAGCTAGAGACTGCTAATTCGCCATTCCCCCCGTTCGGGATAGGCTCATCATCAAGCCCTGCCAGCGCTTCCATCAGCTCGTAATCCATCTCAACCCCAATCTCGAGCTTTTCTACTGGCGAGTCGTCGAGTTCTGCCAATGCTTCCATCAGCTCGTCATCAATTTCGGATTCAGGTTCGCTAGACTTTCCAACCGATTCATTTTCCGAAACTTCATCCGCTTCGCCTCCCACAACGGGGGGCGTTTCTTCTATCGGGTCTAACCCCAGTAGTTTTCGCATTCCCGATATTGGGGGTTTTTCAGGGCTTTCGGATACTTCGACTTTTCCATTATTTAGAGACTTTTCCTTGCGACCCGATATCAACTCATGCCAGTACGGAAGTTTTAGAATCAATTTCATCTCTTGCAAAATATCGAACGCCGGATGTTTGCGAGATTCTTCATCGAGGGGTCGTTCTTTCTCCAGGGTGGCGATCGGGTTAGTCACTCCATCGGCAACGGCAGAGCCAGCCCAATCAATCATCTCCTGATATTTGAGCGTTCCGTCATCATTCAAAAACCACGCCTCGATCGACTGACCGTATTTGTGTTTGGACTCGTCGATCGCATCGCGCCATCCTTTGTATTGGGCGATGAAGTTGTAAGGGAATTGAGACAGACTGAATTCGGTGAATAACATCGCTTTGAGTTCGGAATCCCCCGGAATCAATCCGCAGCCTTTATAGGTTTTCAGGCGGGCTTTGTAAGCTCCCACTTTCACGATCCCTTGGCGGATGACGACTGAGGAGCGAGGAACGGCGTTATTTTGTCCGCCTTTTCCATCTCCTTTGTGAAGAGCCTCTAAGAATAATTTAGCGGGTGCGACCCCATCTTTTCGGACGATCGAGATTCCCTGTCCCAACTTCCCTTCGGTGGTCGAGAACCCATTGTGTTTGACGATTTTCCCCCCATCCAATTCACCAAATTCGCGATCGGTTTCCCGATTAGAAACTTCGATGTGGTCTCTCGAAACCTGATGGCTGCGAGCTTTGATGGTTTGATTGTCCGGAGTCTTCATCAAATAATCCGCCGTACTTCGGAACACACCTCCATCGGGATACACATCCTTACTCTCAAACGAGAATTGACCGACCCGATCGCGATAAGAGATTTCGCAGGTCTTTTTATCGACCATGATTTGGGAGGTCTTGGCGTTGAGAACGGTCAGGGTCGGAAACAGAGTCTGTAGATGTTTCATCGCCATATCATCGACCCATCCCCATTTGTCGATCGCCACCCAGCCCAATTTGTTTGAATCGGGGATGGGACACCATTTCCATTCCTTCCCCCCCACCACTTTCCCGTTACGGACGAGATCGTAATTCGTGAAGGTTTTCCCGATGACTTCATCTGAGTCTTTATGTTCGCGAGCGGGTGTTCCTTCTTTGAACTCACAGACAATTGGCGCGCGATTTACGGTCAATTCCGACCCGCCCAAGGGAGCGAGTTTAAACCATTTCCGCTGATGTGAATCCGCAGTAAAACTCCCACCTTTAGATTGATGCCAAAGTTCGGCCACCTTCTCCATTTCGATTCGCCTCCCACGCGAATGACCCTTCAGATGAAAGACGGAATTGAGGGCAAACGCCCCGCCGTCGGTGATGGACTGGCGGCTAAAGAATCCGGTTTCCATCGTCCAAGCCAGAACGCGGGCGCGAGCCGTGATATTGTTTCCCACGATCGGGTTTGAGAACGGGAAATAGGGACTGACCATATCCCCATACAACGTATTAATCATCAGCTTTAGCATTGTCTGCATCGGGGATTTTTTTCCGTACTTAATCTTTGCGATTCCCCGCTGTTCGAGAAGCTTATTTGTAATAAGATCTCCCATTGGCAACCTATACCACGCACGGCATTCGCGCTCGACATTAACGACAACGTGCTTGCATTTCTTCTCATTTTTGACGTGGCAAGTCGAGCGATAGCGATATTCTTCATATCGCCTTCCCACCTCCCGATAACCCTCTGCATAATCCATCTCGCCAGTCTCGGGATTGACTTTGATTTCGATTTCTTCGGAGGCAGGATAATAACTAAAAACGTCAACATAGAGCTTGTCCATCAGATCGTTGAATTGACGTTTTGACGAACAGGACATCAAGACTTCGAGGATGTCGGACGAAATCACCCCGTGCTTGACCTCGCGCAACAAAATTTTGCTGATGCCCTTTTCCTCATCGAATATCTCGGAGTGATAGGGATTGCGCCCCATATCGCGGATAGCGGCTTTATCTACGTCAAACCAAGAAACTAACAAATTCTGGGCGTATCTCAATTTTCCGGAGACTCGTCCAAGAAACAGTCCGGGAACCAACTCTCCCCAGTCGGAAATAAATCGAGTTCCATTTTCGTCAGTGTCGATTTTGACTCCCAGCATTCTGAGAAGCGATCGCAACGACATTTTGCGATTTCGATTTTTGTGATAATAACGAATTGTTACGGGGTCGCATCCGATCGCCAGAGACTGGTTTCGCTGTCCCTCCCCATAACAACCGGAAATATCGATATCGCATAACAATTCCCAAAGTGCCGTATCTTTGCATCGGGCATTATATGCACGCCCCCCGTCGGTTTTGCTCAAATAAGATTCTGAAGAATCCCACTTTTTGGCAAGGGCTTGGGCGTTGTAGCTCGAATGTTTCGAGAGAAGTTCTATGACTTCCTTTTCCCACGGCCCGTTGGGATCGATGTCGTGGCGTTTGGCAATCGCTCGTATCAAGACGGTCGCCACCGTTTGCCCGATCGTCATTCCAGGATCGGCTTTATATTCCTCAAGTCCCAGAACTTCCAAAGTTTCAAGAAACAGCTCTTTATAACATTCCCAAATCAAGTCCAGGTCGATGTCATTCAATATGTATTTGTGAGTTTCTAAAGGCTTGTCCACTGCGGTTTGAATCATATCGTCCATATCCTCTGTCTTTAAAGCGTCTTTGTCAGGAAATTCAAACCCGGCGACTTCAGCCCAATTTTTTAGACCGCCATTCCCGACGACTGCGGCATAGTCGCGGATCGAGAGGAATAATTCATAGTCCACATCATCGATCGTGATGATGGCGTTCAGGGATGCTGCATCTTTCCCGACCCGCAAATCGCTCCCGATCGCCCGAATCCTTTTCCCGGCCGCAATCCGATTTTCTCCAGTGGATCTTAACAATTCCCGGATGCGACTTTCGACAGGCCCTTTTTTCAACTCTCCCAACATCCCGATTTCGGCGGTGGCGAAATACGCCTGCACTTCCCATATCAAAGGCTTGGCGTAGTCGGTCGCTGATTTTTCTCGAACTTGTACCGAATGTCCCTTGAGTCTCAATCCTTCAGCCAGCAGGCAGGTGGACTCGCCTTCGACACCTTCCCCATATATCGGATATGGGTCTAGCCCTCCATTAACCGCCGCTTCATTGATTGCATTCGCGAACTGGGGGTTTCCGAGCGCGAATTTGGTTTGGTCGGCTATGAACTTGATTTGACTAAATAGATGGCATCGTCGGACTTGGTGGGATATTTCCTTTCGATGTAATTTGCCCAAGATATTTTTCCGTTTCCCTTCCAACCCCCGTCTGGGTCTGCCATATCCCAGGGCGTAGGAAAGGTGACTCGAAAATTCCACATCGCAAACCGTGGAAATGACATCAATTTTATTTTCTCCATCGCCCACGAGAAGGCGGTTGAAATTTCTCTCCAGCCCTTGCACTGAAACAGTTTCAGGAGTCTGACTGACGGTCGGAATTGTGTTAGAATTGGCGGTATCGGGTGACATTTTGGATTGCTCCTAGTTACCCGGATGCCCTATAAATATTTAAGCTAAATGGGGTTTGTATTCCCACGGTAGAGCAAAAAACATTTACTATTGAAAAAGGGAAAGAGTTTTAGGTGTTGGACGCACCGTTGAATCTCTGACCTGTTTCCGGGCAATCCGGATTTGCTTTCTAAAAACATTTTACCCCGTCGGAACCCTGACGGGGTATTTGCTGCGCGGGGCTTTCAGGCGTGTCCAATATCTCTACAGAGATGCTTTAGCCTGCTTCCTTCCTCGGGTCTTTGTGGGCGTAACATCATCGCTTCCCACAATTTTTAGTGGTGTTTTGCTATCGACTGGGGGTTTATTAGTCCGTTTTGTCGTTGGTAACTCACTTAATATATCTTTGACGGGATTGTACTTATCATCGTCAAGAAGTTCTTGGAAATTGAACCGATAAGATATAGCCAGGATGTCCACATTGGCAATGATATCCAGCAAGGAACCACGTTCCATTATCACGTCCCCAGTAACTTCACTAACCGTTTTTTTAGTCCTGACATCTACCACCCCAACTGAATGATCGTGAATCAAAACTGATTCACATTCTTTGCACAAGATGTACACAGCATCATTCAAAGCGCAAGCCGCCGTGTATCCAGTCACTTCTAAATCAAAACCGCGTGACTCGTGAATATCTCGCTCTGACTTCGGTAAGGTAAGATCTGCATCGTTTTTAGACGACAAAAGCTTTCTCAAGGTGAGAACGTAGAATACTACGTTCCTGGAATGGTCTTGTATCGTTGCCCCAACTTCTTCTCTTGATTTAGCTAGTTTGAACTCAGTGCTTTCACCCATTGAAGCCTCTAGGATCTTAAGTGATTCTAGCTGCACCAATCCTAGAATTATAGCGACTCGTTCTTTGTAAGAATTTTTAATGCTTGTCGCAGGCTCTTTATCATCCCCGTCAAAGTACAGTGGATGGTTTTTTGTGACTGTATTTAGCATCGTTTCGGTTGGGTTCCATAATTTAGCAAACATATTTTTCTCTCCCCTCTTGTGGTGGTGGTGG
>NZ_JADEXN010000249.1 GCF_015207075.1 Zarconia navalis LEGE 11467 | reverse complement strand
GCCCAAAGCAACTTGCAACGAGATTTCACCCGCTCTCCTTGCAGTCCGAAAAATCGCTCCAAAATGCGGGCGACGTTGGTATCGAGAACGGCGGCACGGCGATCGAACGCGCCTGCCAAAATCGCTCGCGCTGTATATTTGCCCACTCCGGGCAATTTCAGCAGTGCGGCTTCCGTCTTCGGAATTCGACCTCGATTCGATCTAACGATCGTTTGCACGGACTGGCTCAATCGTTCGGCCCGAAAAAACAAACCCAACGGTTTTAAGATTTGTGCTATCTCTTCGATGGGTGCTGCTGCGAGTTGTTCTGGGTGGGGATATCGATCGAGCAGGGCTTCGTAGATGGGGGCAACCGTTGCCGCGTTGGTTTTTTGCAACAGGAATTCAGCCACGAAAAGCCGGTAAGGTTCTTGGGTGTGCCGCCAGGGAAAATCGCGTAAGTTGTCTTTTGCCCAACTTCGCAATTGGCGACGGAACCACTGGAGTTGCCTCGGTTCGAGATGTGTCACGTTCGCTTTTGAGATTCAATCGGGTTGTCAGATCGATCGTACCAATCTCAGACCGACCCGAAAGCGATAGAGTAGAGAATACAGATTCTTCGATCGGGAGAACGTTACCCATGCCCGTTTCTCGTACCCTCGTCAGTACGATCGCCGCTCTGTCCCTGGCTTTGCCCCAGATCCTCCTCCCCAACAGACAAGTTGCCGTCGCCGTCGAGCAAATGCCGAATATTTTAACCGTTAGCGGACAGGGAATTGTGTCGATTCCAGTTTCCCTGGCTCAAGTGAGGTTGGGCGTAGAAGTTTTTGCCCAGACGGCTCAGGAGGCACAGACCGAACTCGAAGAGGAATCGTCGGCACTGATGGGATTATTGCGCTCGAGCAATGTCGATCGACTCGAAACCACCAGCCTCCGATTCAATCCAGTATACGGCTCGCGCGACGACGAGCGCGTCCTCACGGGATATTCCGCCCAAAATATCGTCAGTTTCCGGGTCGATGTCGATCGGGCGGGAATTATCGTCGCCCAGGCCCTCGAAGCCGGAGCAACGCGGATCGACAGTATTAGCTTTGCCGCCGCTGATGAGGCGATCGAAGCGGCTCGAACTAACGCACTGCGCCTTGCAACGCGAGATGCCCGCACTCAGGCAGATATCATTTTAACCGAACTCAATTTGACCCCTCTCGAAATTGTGCGCATCGATGCCCAGGCTGGGGAACCTCCCGTCCCAATGTTGCTCGATCGGAACGAGTTTGCGGCAACAACGCGCTCGGCTGGCAACGTGTCGTTCCCGATCTCGGGCAGCGAACAACAAATTAGAGCGTTTGTAACCCTGCAAGTTCGCTATTAAGCGAAGCATCTTCGGTTCTGACTCTCGTGCTGTCTCCAGCTTCCCAGATTTTAAACTTATTCGCTTCTGCCAGCGCTGGGTTAATCCCAAACCAACGTCCGTTTTCATCCCGATATTCAAACAAAAACATACTCCGCAACAGCAGTTGATAGTCTTCATCGCCCTGGATGCTTTGTTGCTTGACAGCCTCGAAGAGTAGCTTCCATTCGTCATCGCTAATGGCGGCAATCAAATCATCGCGATATTCTTTTATCACGTTTTCCACCGTCTCCCGCGAAATCGGCGGATCGTCTTGCTGCAAGCAGCTATAGAGCAATCCGAGGGAGTTGCGAACGTGACCCCCACTGACGCGGCAAAGTCGATCGAGGGTTTCGAGGGAATCGAACACTTGGGAACATTGTTCCAGGCGCGCCGCCGGGTCTAAAGTGGGAAATGCCCGCGCTAAGAGCATTTGTCGCATCAAGTTCATACCGGGTGCGCAGTCGCCACCATCGCGCACCCGTACGGGAACCATGGGGAGAACTTTGGGTTTAACCCCAAATCGACCGATCAGCCGTCCGATATCGTTGGAAAAAATCAACGCCAGGGGAATGGTATAAACCAAATGGCAATTGAGCTTTTTGAGCTGTTCGCCGCGATCGACGAATAGGTATTCTGGTTGGGTGCGTCCGGAGGCTTTACGGGTACTGTCGAGGCGATCGAGGTTATCTACAATCACCACGATGCCTTGTTTTCCCTGACGTTTGAGCTGCTCGGTGGCCGGCCCGAGCAATTCGTTGTTGATGGTTTCGAGAATGCCGTTGGTGCGAGGCTCTAGATATTGCCGCAGTTGGGAGCGCAGTTTGGGGCTATCTTTGGCCTTTGCCGTAATTTTCCCGATGCCTCCAGGTAAGGAATACTCAACTCCCGTTTCTTCCCCAGCCGCAACGGTACCGAATCCGGGAATGGAGGCTTCGCCACTCAGGGCAATGGGCGTGTTGAGCAATTCGACGGCCCCTTGAAGGAGGGATTTAAATCCGCGCGGTTGCAGGTGGATATTTTCTCGCTCTAAGCTTTCGCTAACTTGACGGGCGATCGCCATGAGAATATCGCTGATATCCACATCAGCCATGTCTAAGTCTTGAGAGGACTCGAAATAGACAACGTGAAATCCTTTTTTCTCCAGTTCGGCTTTGAGGCGAAACAGTTCGGTGGATTTCCCACAGCCGATATGTCCGGTGAATAGCTGACAGCTGGGGTCGTCAGAACCTAGAAGCGAGATGGTTCTGCCCAACTCCCGAACGATATTCGTTCCCCGAACCTGGGAAAAGTCGATGTAATACTGACGGTCTTCTTTATTGCCAACCACCAGCGTTTTGCTGGGGTTACAGGCTTTAAAAAATTTAGGTAAGTTGAAGTTCATGCTTTGGAGTTGCAAGTCGCAAAGATCGGGTTCTTAGCTCGAAGGAAGACCGCACAAGAGTTCTAAATGTTAACTTGGCATAGGGAAGCGGTGACTGGGTAGGGGGGTGATGGGAGTGGGGGGTGATGCCATCTTCGAGGACTTCGGGAACAGGAGAGGCTTTGAGAAGAGGGGAAAAGTTGATGGACAATCGACAACGAACGATCGCGAAAAATCGGTGACTCGCGATTCTCCCCTTGCGCCAAGCGCCCGAGCGTGGAATTTATTTAAAATTCGGCATAGCCCGTCAGCTTTGTGCGTCTTTGCGTCCGGAGCGTCTCCCGTTTCTCCAAATACTGTGTTTGAGGATGCTCGTTCGAGCAGGGTTTGTGGTATTTTTGGATACAGCTTCGATCTTAATTTTTGATTGCGGCGATCGCTGCTAGGCTTAGCAGTGCGATCGACCGAGAACGATCTATCCAAAATGAACATAGAGGAATTTGTCCGGCTTTCCATCGGAAGCTGGAGGTCGCAGCGTAGCGGTCACAATCTTGCGTTTCAGCATTTTGAAGAGGTGCGATCGACCATTGAAATCGTTGCCCTCGAACTTGACGATCCAGCCACGATCGAACTTTGTGAGTCTTACGGTATCGAGCTTAGCCAAGCCACTCATCCATTTGGAATGAACTGGCGGGGAGAGTCGGATTGGGATGACGATGAAACCATCGAGGGTAGCTGTATTCTGGTTCCCGTACCCGATCGAGATCGTCCCAACAGCGGTAAGCTTCTGCGTTCTCAAGGCTATGCAGAAACCATGGCTGCTGCTGGAGAGTACCGTTTGGGCGAAGATGGTACTTTCGTCCTCGAAACCCAGTACGATCGCGCCGCTGCTGAAGAACGAATTTGGTTTGCTAACCCAAATCTTCGATTTCGCGTTTCCCTGATTAAAACCAGCAATGGAGAAGGGGTACTAACTGCCTCGTTTGCTTCAGAAATTCGGATGACCGTTTCAGAAAATCGAGAGAAAGTCGAAACCGAAACCGATCGCATTTCTACGGCAAGCTCTTAACCTCATCGTTTCGATGGTTGTCGAACAATTTGAGAGGCTAAGAAATAGATTTAAAAATAACTAAATATGGACATCGGAACCACCGATATGAAAACCCCATCTGAGGATACGATCGCTCTATCTCAATGGATGGCGGGCGCATTTAGCAATCAAAAGCAAGCATTAGAAAACTCCAAGCTTTATGCCCATATTTGGGTCTTTTTTCGGCCGCTGCCATTTGAATTTTTTTCGGGCATCGGTTTCTACTCCGAACAAGTTTACGATTACGACTTGTGGAGTCCCTATCGCCAAGGAGTTCATCGAATGGTCGATCGCGGGGATAGTATTTATATCGAAAACTACGGTTTATCCGATCCGGTTGTCTATGCAGGGGCCGCACGAGAGCCGAGTATTCTCAAATCGATTACGCCCGATTGTATCGAGCGCCGTCATAACTGCTCGATGATTTTCAAAAAAGACGGCGATCGCTTCTTGGGTTGTGTAGAACCGGGAAATCAATGTCTGATTCCACGAAACGGACATCAAACCTATTTAGTCAGTGAAGTTGAATTAACTCAAACCACTTGGATTAGTTTAGATCGAGGTTATGATATCACCACCCACGAGCACATTTGGGGGTCTGGGGCCGGGCCTCTTAAGTTTGAGAAACGAGAAAGTTTTGCCCGCGAGGTTCCTACCTCAATCCCCCCACAATAATTCTCCATCAACTAAAACCCAACCCATGCTGCCTCCCCAGGCTGAAAAAAAAATGCGGTCTTGGGTTCGCAGTCGCCATCTCATTCGCTCGGGAAATTTTTTTATTTTTGAGACGGTAGAGTTTTCCACTGTCGAGCGATTTACCGACTGCGTTAAAAGTTTGGGTGGTACGGTGATTGCCGTCGATTCGATTAAAAAAGTTTGGATCGGCAATCACCGACAAGTCGTTCTTTACCAAGTTAAAGCAAGCTTGCATACTCCACACCACGATCTCAAACAGTATTGGGTAAAATATGGGAGTTTCTACACCCGCTTTGATGAACGAGGCTAAGGGAAAATTAATAATTAGCCCTTAATGATGGCGCAAAAGAGTACCATTCGGACGCTTCACGATCGCCTCATTCATCAATCTGAGGAATTTGTTTGGTAAAGTTACAATACTTTTTCCAAAGAATTCGACCGCTCGATCGCATCGTCAATTTAGAGATCGAGACGATCGACAGACAATTCCTCTACTTGTTGTAAACTTTCAAAGACTCTCGGGCATTTTTGAGAACTTCTTTTTGTTTGTCATCTGGACTTTGCTTGTTCAGACAAAATTGTGCAATGTCCTCAAACATGGGTGCGACGTTGTTCCAGCCATGGGTTTCAATAAGCGTTCCCATTTTATAGCGAAGCTGTCCGTAGTATTTGCCGATATCTTTATCTTCACATTTCTTCAGCAGCTTGAGAATATCACCAACAGCTTTAGAATTAGCCACAAAGTTTTCGGGGTTTTCAAAAAAATCATCTAGTTGCTTCTTTTCCTCGGAAGTCAGTTGCTCTGCATCTTGAAAAATTGAAGCCCAAATACTAGCAGCCAGAATGACGGTTACGATTAAAAACTGCATCGTTTTTATCCTCAAAAATTGATAAATGAACTTAAGACAGATTGCCCATGAGTCGAGTTTTAGCCCAATTTTTTGCAATCGGGATTGGATTGCAGTATTAACAACTGCAATCGAATTTAATGCTAAAAGTTCGTAAATTTAGCCTGGATCGAAAAATTTATTTCGCGCGAAAATCAAGAGCGTGCTTGGGTTAAAGCCACGCAGGCAATGCGTTCCCGATAAATTAATTGCATTCCTAAGAAAGGAATTTAAGAAACCTGTTCCTGGTACGTGAGTCATTCCCCCTACAGGTTCCTTTTGACTTCACACGACGGGTATTGCGTTTGTGAAGCTGCTTTTGCTAACGCTTCATGCGATTTTGCTTCATGCCGTTTAAGGGGGGTATGTAATGCAGACCCGATTCTTACTTGCTCTAAAGTGGCTTTTTATTGCGGACAATGTCATCCGTAATTATACTGAACTTTTGGAAATTTGACAAAAAGTCTCAAATGGTCCTGTACGGGTTCGTACATTTTAAACATCCGAAACTTGAATAATGTTATGAATTTATAACATTATTTTACGGACTCGCTATCTTTATCAGGAATCTGATACTCGAGTATACCAATGGAAACACCCATCGAGAGTACCCGAAGCAGGTACTCTCGATCGATACAATACATCAAAAAAATTTACGATCGAACTTCTGATATTTCTGATGGGGTTCAATCGATCGGCTTCCCATTTTTTTCTCATTCGATCGAGTCGATCTCAAATATCGAACGCCAATATTTTTCGCTCTTTCTCAAATTAGATCGAACAATTTTAAATCGGTCGAAGTACGATGCGTTCTCAAAGTAGTTCATTGGAAGGAATCGCAATTCAGATGTCAAGTGCGGAAGCCCCAATTCTCCAAAACGATAATTCCACACGCAGATGACATTACTATATATAATGAACCGTAGCCTAACTTAACAAAAGTCATCACCCCGAGGAAACATTGTCACTATCGCCTCCTCCTCCTTTTTGACTCGTCTATTTCGTTGCGTCCATCAGGTTTAGAACTGCTGTGTTAAACACCTTTATAGCCGACTTCCGGATTATCTTCGATCGCGACCCTGCTGCCCGAAACGGGCTAGAAGTTCTATTTTGCTATCCGGGGTTGCAAGCGATCTTGTTCCATCGCTTTGCCCACTGGCTTTATTCCATTGGCATTCCGTTTATCCCTCGCTTCATTTCTCATATTTCCCGCTTTTTGACGGGTATTGAGATTCATCCCGGTGCCACCCTCGGGAAAGGGGTGTTTATCGATCACGGTATGGGTGTGGTGATTGGCGAAACGGCGATAATCGGCGATGGTTGCCTGATTTACCAGGGCGTTACCCTCGGCGGGACTGGAAAAGAGAGCGGTAAGCGCCACCCCACCCTCGGTGAAGGCGTTGTGGTCGGTGCCGGTGCAAAAGTACTCGGCAACCTATACATCGGCAATGACGTGCGTATCGGTGCGGGTTCGGTAGTGTTGCGAGACGTACCGTCCGACTGTACCGTGGTTGGGGTTCCCGGTCGAGTCGTCTACCGTTCTGGGGTGCGCGTCAATCCCCTCGAACACGCTCAGCTTCCAGACTCCGAAGCCGCCGCCATCCGGACTTTAGTCGATCGCATCGAATCCTTAGAAGAAGAAGTCCAACACCTCAAAAGCCAGCAACCGAAAGTCGAAGCCCTCGTATCGGCTTGCAATCTAAAAAAAACAGCCCCGACCTGTCGGATCGAAGATAAAACCATTAAGGAATTTTTAGACGGGTCGGGAGTTTAAAGTCACCGAGAAGTCCATGATAGAAGTCGATCGGCTCAGCAAAATCTACGGCAGTACCCCCGCCATTGAAGATGTTACCTTTTCGGTGGGAGAAGGGGAAATTCTCGGCTTTCTCGGGCCGAATGGGGCGGGGAAAACGACGACGATGCGGATTTTAGCCGGGTTCTTGCCGGCAACGGCAGGAACTGCTCGGGTTGCCGGATACGACGTACACGATCGCTCGATGGATGTCAGGCGGCGGATCGGTTATTTGCCCGAAACCCCACCCCTGTACCCGGGGATGACTGTC
>NZ_JADEXN010000248.1 GCF_015207075.1 Zarconia navalis LEGE 11467 | reverse complement strand
CCCCCCATCAATTCGGCAATTTCTAGGGTGTGGGTGGCAATACCGAGGTTGCGGGCGAGGGCGAGGGCATCGTTTACAGAGGCTTTTGAAGTGTAGGGGCTAGACATCAGCACCCCCAGGACGTTTTCGGCACCGATGGCTTCGGCGGCGATGGCGGCAACTAACGCCGAATCGATGCCGCCAGTTAAACCCAAGACAACTTTAGAAAAGCTGCATTTACGGGCGTAGTCTCCCACCCCGAGTACCAACGCCTCCCAGATTTCTTCCTCTTCCGTTCGGGCGACGGGGGCAATGGAACCGGGCAAAAAGTCGCCGCTAGGCGAATCGAACTCCAACTTGACAAAATCAGTTTGGCAACTTCTCCCCCGACACACCACTTCTCCTGCCCGATTTAGAGCAATGCTATTACCATCGAAAATCAGATCGTCGTTACCCCCCACTTGATTGGCATAGACAATAGGTTTTCCGTAGCGGATGGCGGTGTGGCGTAGCATTTCTTCTCGCAATTTTTGCTTGCCGACGCAGTAGGGAGAGGCGGAATGATTGACGATGAAATCGACGCCCGCGTCGGCTAAATCGGCGAGCGGATTGCAACGATAGTGCCGTTTTCCCCAGAAGTCTTCATCGTTCCACAAGTCTTCGCAAATAGTGACCCCAATTTTAAGGGAGAGTTCGGAATTTGAGGGGGAAGAGAAGGTCAAATAATTGGTTTCTCCATCGGGTTCAAAGTAGCGATGTTCGTCAAATACATCGTAAGTGGGTAGCAATCGTTTGTGAAAAACTTGTCGAATTTCACCTTGATGAAGTAGGGCAATACTATTAAATAACGGTTTACCGCCTTCGGTTCTCGATCGCTCGTTCGGCATCGCCGTTCCCACTAATGTCATCACGTTTGATGGTAGTTTTCGAGCGAGTTGTTGTAGTTGAATTGCCATCGCTTCCACAAAGCTGGGATCGAGGAGTAAGTCGCGGGGTGGGTAGCCGCAGAGTGAGAGTTCTGGGGTCAGGAGCAAGTCAACATTTTGCTGCGCCGCTTTTTGGGCAGCTTCGAGAATATGTTGGGCGTTCGATGTGAGATTGCCAACGATCGGATTGAGTTGGGCGATCGCAATTTTCATAGGATTGATGCAGTACGAGTATTGAATGCAAACATTAGACTAGTTCTATTATTTCGATCGATTCATTTTTTTCGATTGGCATTACCCTTATTGTCAAATTCTTTTCACAAATTAGATAGTATATCAAATTTAAATATAATGGTTTCGATTTTAAATAAAAACCATGGGCTTATCTTTTAATAAAGCAAAAGATTCCGAGTTGAATCGGTACAAACTTGCCGGACGACCCGCTCCTCGCGAGACTTTGACCCCAGTATCGCTTAAAAAACCAAGTTTTAGCAATCGCGTTCTAAAGTTGGAATAATCTGAAAAGTTTTCGCCCAATACCGAAGTATATAACTGATATAAATCGCCTAACGTAAAGGTCTCGGGTAATACATCAAATGCCACGGGGCTATATTCAAGTTTATTTCGCAAGCGTTGGTAGCCATATTCCAATATTTGATGATGATCGAACGCCAGTTCCGGTACTCGTTCTAGGGGATACCAGGCAATGCCGGTGACACCATCGGCAATCAGTTGTGCTTCCTCGAACCGAACCAAGGCAAAATAACTCACCGATAAATACCGAACGCCAAAACAGTCAGGAGATTCGCGGGGGTCGCGATCGGGCCCGCCAAAAGTATATAGTTGCTCGAGATAAATATTCTTAAAGCGAATTTTTTCCGCTAGAATCCGATAAGCGGCTGCTTCTAAGGATTCTCCTTGTCGAACCAACGTTCCCGGCAAACTCCATTGTCCGGAAAATGGGTCTCCTTGCCGCATCACCAGCAGCACGAGAACGCGATTTTGAGCCATGTCTACAGAAAAAATGACATTATCAACTCCGACTTTAAAATTCGCGAGATTTGTACTTTTCGGAGTCATATTTTGAGGTTCGGGTAACAAGCTTTCTCCCATTTTATCTATCTCTCAATCGTTGAGCGCAGTCCCTCAAATGGCTCTTCCTCTTATCTAAAAACGCCATCTTCTCTCGCCTGCCTCAAAATCATGAAAACGTTAAAAGTCTCCCTAGCCTGACTATCGGGCATCAACCCTCAAGAATAAAGATGTTCTCGATCGATATACTCGGCCACTCGCATCGTAATCGTTTGCGGATCTTTGGTTGTTCGATAACTACTAGAAGAAACATCGGGCATTTTTAAATCGGCAATTTCTACAGGACAGGCTTTTCTGAGGCGATCTAAATCTTCAAGTTCCATCGGGCATCCGGGACGAGGTACGACAACAATTCCAACTTGTTGCAGCAACTCTGCCGCACGATACCATTGAGGTAGTTGAAACACCAGATCTGCTCCGATCGCCAAGTAAAGATCCGCATCCGGCCAATATTGTCGCGCTTTGCCAACGCTGTTGAGGGTTCTAGGATCGCTCAGTTGGGGGTAACACTCAATGTTTTCAACTCCCTTAGAGGTTCCATCGGGTTGTTTCAAATCCTCGATTGTCAGCCGCAGCATCGCCGAACGGTGCTTCAGAAGAGTTTGGTGGGTTTTCAAAGGATTGTCCGCAGCCCATACCGCCACACGGTCGAATCGCCGGGAAAGCCAACGCAAAATTTCTCGATGGGCAATACTGGGGGGATCGGCACTAGTTCCGAAGAGGGCAATTTGAGTCATCGTTGCTGGTAGATGGGGAACAGGCGATCGGGAGAAAGAAAGAGTTTGGGAGATTTATTCTTCCCATCGATCTATCTGTGACAAGGATACCTTTGTTAGATTCCGGTTTTGGTGTTAGATTCCGGTTTTGGCAAGCGGGCCGGGCCGGCAAAACCCTTGCAATCTTATGGAAGTTTAACGAGAGATTGCCGCTGTTGTGAAAAGCATACACTTGAAAGCTCCCCCGTTTCCTTTCACAACGGATTGTCAGAATTTGTCAGAATTTGAGAGAACTCGATTTTAGCTCGAATCAGCGATCTCGGGATTTCGTCCCAATTTCGTGGAATTAGAGTTGAATTTCGGGAATTGCACTGACATTGGTCAAATCCACAACAACAGGTTCTCCATCGAAATTCGTTAGGGAGGATGCGCGAGACTCCGTTGGAGGCTGACAAACCGGACAAGAACCCCGAGATTCGCGAGTGGAGGGAAAGGGTTTGCCTTTTTGGTAATCCCGCAACCAGTTGCGCAGCAACCCTAAAAGACGGGTCAATTCCTGGTGGGTTTGTTGGTGTTGGGTGCGGCTGTAGGGAAAATGATGGCATTGCGGTTCTCGGACTTCCGCCTGCTGACCCGCAGACCGAACGAACCAATAGGTCATCGAAATTTGCTCGGGTTCGTAGTTGCTGGTTTCGGCGAGAAGGTAAGGATAGAGACGGGTTTGCCAGTGTTGTGCCAGTCGGTTTGAGTTTTGGGGACGGGGATAGGTTTTCCAGTCAAGGATTTGCGCCTGTCGATCGTCTCCAACGAGCAAATCGTAGCGCGCGCTCAGCACAAATCCTAAATAACTCAAGATGCGATCGTGTTCGGCTTGGCGAAAGACGGCTTCAGCTTGGGTCAGATCGGGGGTTAAGATATCCGGTGCGGCGGCGATAAAGTCATTTAACCATCCATCGAGTCGATCGTCGGTCTTGACGATCGACTCGATGGGTAAACCGAGTTCCCGCTGTTGCATTAACAGATGAAAGCGACTCCCCGCCGCGAGAGACTCCTGTCGTTCCGGACTCAGGGGTGCGTTGAGGCGTTCGAGGAATACCTGTTGAAATTTGCGAGGACAAGTTTCGAGTAGATCTAAATGCTGCTGGGAGAGACGAAATACCGACGTTGGTGCGATCTCGTTAGGGGGTTCGAGGGGTGAACCCTTCGATATACTTTTTGATGTACTTTGCATTGGTTGCGATAACCCAACATTATGCTATTATATAGTTCTGCATCGGGGCGTAGCGCAGCTTGGTAGCGCACCACTTTGGGGTAGTGGGGGTCGTGGGTTCAAATCCCGCCGCTCCGATTGTAAAGGGATCTCTGAGAAATTAGCTCCCACAGGTTTGCAAAACCCTGCTTTCAACGAACCTGGCTTTAAAGGAATATCTTTCTCAGACATCACCTAATTCAAAAATTTCAGTATCCGAACGAGAACGGGTCGTCACAAATGCCCACTCGTTTCTAGCTCCGGTACGATTGCTCTGTAATATTCATATCTCTATTAGCGAGTGCCCGCTCTTTAAAAAGGTACAAGCTGTTATAAAAGACTAGAAATGAGAAATAAAGCAAAACTTGGGTTGGGAATTTTGGCAATTCCCCTACTTTTGGTAGTTTCGATCGTTTGGGGTTTAGTAGAACCCTATATTCTTGCTAAGGAAGAAGAAATCGCGATTATTTCCAATCTTCCGACAGCGTGGGAAGGACAAAAAATCGGACAAGTCTCTGATTTTCAGATCGGAATGTGGTGGGACAATGTCGCAACGGTGTCGAACAGTATCGATAAGTTAATTGAAGAGCAACCCGCCGCCGTTTTAATTAGCGGCGATTTTATCTATCATGCGACCCCCAATCCAGAAGTAGAAATTAATGAAGTTATTAATGCAATTCGTCCTTTAACAGAGGCTAATATTCCAACGTATGCAGTGTTGGGAAATCACGACTATGGGATGAAGAGTCAGAAAATGCCTCCAAAAACGGAATTAGCCGCGCAACTGGAGCGAGCATTGGAAGATATCGGAATCCAGGTTTTAACGAACGAAGCCGTTAAACTACCACTGCCCAATAATGAAGAGTCCGAGTTATATCTTGTCGGGATTGGCGCACATTGGGCAAATAACGATAAAGTCGATCTCGCTTTAAATCAACTTCCTGACGATAGTCCTCGAGTCGTGATGATGCACAATCCCGATTCTTTTGCAGCATTTCCAGCAAATACCGCTCCATTTGCGATCGCGGGACATACCCATGGCGGACAAATCCGTTTACCCTATTTACCCCAATGGTCGTGGTTAGCTTTGGTGAAAAAAGATAAAGTTTTTGCGGATGCATGGGTCAACGATTATGGAGAAGCCGGAAATCAATTATACGTTAATCGCGGAATTGGTTTTAGTGACATACCCATTCGTCTAAATTGCGCTCCTGAAGTCACTTTTTTTACTTTAAAATCCCAATAGAGTTATTCATTTTGAATCATTTCGCCTTGCTAATTTTTTGACATTAGCAGGCTTAGGTACGATCGGTTTGATTACTTATCAAGCTCGAATCGATAAAAGAGATATTCATCCCGAAAAGGATGTTCGTCGGTGACGTGATGCATCCATTTATCATCAATTAATTTTTGGCCGAGGTCGATCGCATCTTCGTGAGAAATCTGAAGGGTTTGCATCATCCACGATACGGCTTCTCGACCCACAAAACAACTGGGATAGGTTTTTAAGTTGTAGCGACGATCTTCAATCGCGACTCCTCCCGGCTGACGCATTTGGTTGACAAGATTCTTGAAATTTACCCGATCGACTAAACGATCGGATTGAATACTCGCATCTCCAGCATACTTAAGGCGAGAATCTTGCCGCCAAATGGTAAAAGCCTGGGGTTCTTCGACAATCGAAAATAAGATTTGTTCTTGGGTTTCGAGGATTTTTTTTCGAGTCCACTCGATGGCTTCTTGTTTTCTATCTTTGCGATAGGATTTACATTTAGAAAAAAGTTGCGCTTGATAAACGATTCCCAGTAATCGTTCCGTTTGACCTTTGACTTGTCGGGTGACTTGGCAATATCGAACTTGTTCTGAATTGAGAATAAGCATAGAAAATTTCACATTTTAAAGCCATAATATAACTCATTGGGAAATAGAATCAATATTAAAAAAAAATTCTTTTATAATTTTATTCGCTCTTTACTTAGATATAGTATATTGGCGATGATAAATTTTTATTAAAATTAAATAAGTCAATTCTGAGTTTTTCCGATCGAACACGATCGTTGAAAACCAGTATATTTTCTTCGCAGTTTATAAATTTTGCAAAAACTGCATTAGCTCGTTGTGAAAGAGAGCCGTTGCCTTCATATAACAAGCATGACCGGCATTAGGTAAAACAACTTTCTTCCCATTCGACATTTGTTTGAGGAGGATATCCGCTTGAGAAACCGGTACGATGCGATCGTTGCTTCCCCAAATGGCGAGAGTGGGAAGAGAAAGACCTTGTAACTTTCCTTTATACCGCTCGATACCGACCGGTGCAACGGCGACGAATCCCCTTAGTTTTTCAGAATGTTGGGCGATAAAAGGGATGCTATACTGACCGCTCATGGAAGGGGAAATGACGATCGGTCGATCGAGCGCGAAGCGATCGAGAAGCGCGAGCAAAAATGCCACCCGATCGCCCGAAATTGACTGAGATTCTCCGTAACCGGGTAAGTCTACCGCCACCGCACGATATCCGCCATCGGCTAATAATTTCAGCGTGCCGATATCTTGCCAAGTTTGGGCGCGAAAACTAGCCCCGTGGAGACACAAAACCGTTGTGGTTGCTGCTTTGTCACCCACTTCCAAATAGTGGATTTTCGCACCGGATAAGTTGACAAATTGGGATTCGATCGAAGTTCGTGCCATTGCCATTTTCTCTCCTGTATCGATCGGATGTTTCGACGGAACGACGGCTTACCAACCTTCTTCTTCGTCGCGATTTTCCACCACACCCACCAGAGATTGTAAGTCGAAGTTGCGATCTTCTCCACTCAAGCAAATTCCTGCACTCATTACCGTCAAATCGGCTTTGGCAATCGCGCTGGTATGGTGTTCGCCGTCCGCCGTCGTCCACTCCACCAGCCAGAAATCCTCGCGATCGCGGAATTCGTGCAACTGGCCGCCTCCCACCTCTAGAGCTGCTCTCAACCGCCGTTCCTCGCGCTGCTGCTGCTTTTGTGGGGTCCAGATGCGCTGGGATACCAAATCGTAGGTAGTTTTCATCTCCGGGGTCATTCCCTTGAAGTTCAAGGCTTCCGGCAGCGTTCCCCCTTTAAGTTCTTCTCGCAGTTGCTCTGAAATCATCGGATCGATGCGGCGATCGATTTCTTCAAACCACCAGTTGCTGCCATCCCAACGGGCGATCGCACTTTCAAAGGCTTCCCCCTCACTCACCAGATAAACCGGGACGGGTTTGGCGACTCCAGTCCGCTGGCGAACGTCGGATTCGTTGGCGGGATACGCCAGCCAAGTTTGACCCCGCAGCCGGTACGCCAGCCACAATCGCACCGCCGGGAACTGTTGTAAATACTCGGAAATTTGAATGAAATCCGCCTCTTCGATGAGTTCCGCATCTCGATCGTTTCGAGGTTGAAAAATGCCCCATCCTTCAAAGTCAGCCGGTTGCGGTGCAAACGTCCGCACGAGTCCGGCGACGCGGGTGCGAACGCTTCCTCCTGGGATACATGG
>NZ_JADEXN010000247.1 GCF_015207075.1 Zarconia navalis LEGE 11467 | reverse complement strand
ACCATAGCCCCATGGCAACCGGGCGCAGTCCCGGCGATCGCTATTTGCAAGAGCGCAGTGCCACCATTTTCCAACTGATTCTCAATCCCCAGGATATCGCAGCCGGGGTTCCGGCGCGATCGCATTTAGTCCTCCCCCAGCGCTACGGAGAACCCCAACGTTACGGGGATTGGTATATTTGGCAAATCGAAAATACCTGGTTGTGCGCCCGTCCTTGGGGGGACCGCATCGAGTTGGAATCTCCGGTGGATGGGGGGAAGGAAGATTATCGAGCGTTGGTGGCGCGGGGGAAGCGGACGGCGTGGGTGGTGGATGTTGCCCGAGGTGCCGACTATCCCGACATCGCAGCGTTGCACAATGCCCTCGATGATACTGAAATTGACGATCGCATTTGGGAATCGGGGGGACGGCTGGTGTATCGGGGATTGGAGGGGGATTTGTTGGAGATGGATTATGCGACTGATGCGGCATACTCGCGGGGGAAAATAAATGGAGAGGAACGGGTGTTGGAAAATTGGGATGAGTTGAACAGTCCGTATGTGAATCAAAAACTCGATAGCGGGATTTTAGAAGTTTCCGATCCGCAATTGGGAAGTTGGAAAATGCAAGGAACGGTGACAGGGATAAGTAATAAGTAATAAGTAATAAGTAATAAGTAATGAGTAATGAGTATAGCGTTTCTCATCGCCATGAGGTATTGCAGTCGCCATATCGGTTAGGTCACAATTGACTGTGGGAAACCGGGGGAAGACCTCGGCCAAATTACACAATTGTCACTTGTGTCCGCGCCCGCCAGCAGCAGCAGTTGCTATCAAAAAAATGTAGGGACGGGTTTAGCGACAAACGATGCCCTGACTGAGATTTTTATCTAAACCCGCTCTCGCCGGATATACTGCCTGCGGTCACTTGTCCGAACGGATATCGCGAACTGCTATATTTTCTTGTATTTCGGGTAACTAGAATATGATTTTTCGGTTCTCCTCACTGTATTTTAAAGATAGTTTTGGCAATATAGAACTGTAGTTCGCGAAGAAAATAATTTCAAATTGCGAACTAATTGAAGACAAGAAAGGAGGTCATTATTTTATGGCTATCATTCGTTGGAACCCCTGGACGGATATGGAAGTTATTCGCCGTCAAATGGATCGAGTATTCGATGATATGACTGGGTGGGACGGCTACTCAGCCACTTCTTGGCAACCAAAAGTCGAACTATTTGACAGCGAAGATCGTCTAACTCTGCGGGCAGAAATTCCCGGTCTCGAACCGAAGGATTTAGACATTAGTGCCTCGCGAAATACGATCGCCCTGCGTGGAGAACGTCGTTACGAAAACGAGCATCAAGATCGAGGCTACTTTCGATCGGAATTCCATTACGGTAAGTTCGAGCGAACCATCGAGTTACCTGCAAATATCGAAAACGATCGCGTCGAAGCTGACTACAAAAACGGTATCCTAACCCTCACTTTACCCAAAGAAGATGCCGATCGAAATCGTGCGGTGAAAGTTAACTTAAGCGCCACTTCCCCCGAACTCGAGGGAGAAGAAGTATCTACAAGCTAAGTTGAAAACTCTGCCCGAATAACTTCGATTCATAACGTCTAGAGAATCCCCGAGGGCTTTGAAAAACTAGCTCTCGGGGATTTTGATTTGAGGGAGCGATCGCGTCTTGGGTTCGCGTCGTTGAAAGTCATGTTGAAAGTCAACAGTTCGCGCTCAAATGCTCAAATAAGATATAGTGCTATGACAGTGCGTGCGGGCGTTGGGAATAAAAAGCCGAATTCGCCATTGGCTTTAGACATTGAAAGTTCGATTCACTCGGACTTTTCGACGCGCGACTCGCCTAATAATATGTATTGTCTGCATTTCAGTCGCGCAAATTGCCCCCAGCGAAACTTTCGATGGCTCAACCTCAGCGTCCCTACGGAAACAATATTTGGTTAAACGAACTGTCCGAACTCGTAGGTGGTGCTTCGGGAGGTTTCTTATTTGGGATTCCCCTCATCTACACCCTAGAAGTGTGGTGGATCGGTTCCCAGGTTTCCCCTCCCATTCTCTTATGTATCCTCACTCTGACCCTGGGAGTCGTTTTTTCTCTCAACTGCGTCGAAGGTTTTCGCGCCTCGCGTCCGAGTCGGGCGATCGATATTATTCAAGAAAGCGTAGAAGCCTTAGCCATTGGTCTGACTTGTGCGACGTTGATGTTAATTCTACTGAGCCGAATTACATCGCAAACGCCTTTAACGGAAAGTTTGGGCAAAATCGTATTTGAGAGCGTTCCCTTTTCTCTCGGCGTTGCCCTATCAAAACTCATTTTAAGTGGCGAACCGGGATGGGAAAAAGCCCAGAAACGATCTCCCTCGAAGGATGATGGGAGCAATCGTTCTGCGGCATCATCCCAAACCCCCGCCGGAACCCTTGCCGATTTGAGTACGACTCTATTTGGGGCGGTTATTATTGCCTTTAGTATTGCCCCCACCGATGAAGTTCCCGTTCTCGCCGCGGCCTCCTCTCCCCCCAAATTGCTCGCGATCGTTGCGGCTTCTTTAATCGTGTCCTACGGAATCGTGTTTGTGGCAGGTTTCACCAACCAGTCCAAACGACAACAGCAACAGGGAATCTTTCAAAGCCCCCAAAACGAGACCCTTGTCTCCTATATTCTGTCGTTACTCGCTTCGGCGTTGATGCTGTGGTTTTTCCAGCAGCTTTCCTGGGACGATCCGTGGTACTTGTGGTTGTGCTACACGATCGTTCTCGGACTGCCTGCCACCATTGGCGGTGCCGCCGGACGGTTGGCCGTATGAACGATTCGAGTTCGCACGAAGCACGACAACCCCCACCGCGTTCGATCGCCGAACGAGTCAGCTTTTACCTATCCCTGTCCCTGCTGGCTCTAGTGGTCAGTCTCATCGTCTATAGCTGGATCGATCGAGAAGATCGACCCCCCATTCTCTCCATCGAACTTCGATCGGAGATTCGCCAGGTTGACGGGCAATTTTACGTTCCCTTTAACGTCACCAATCGCGGTGGGAAAACGGCCGAGTCGGTGGAAGTCGTCGCTCAACTGAGTTGTCCCGATGGAGTCGAAGAAAGCGGTTCCCAGCAATTCAAGTTTCTCTCCAGCGGCGAAACCCGAGCCGGAGCCTTCATCTTCAGCCACAACCCCGAACCCAGTCAACTTCAAGTCAGGGTTGCGAGTTATAAATTGCCGTAGCCACCCCTATATCTTTCGGAAGACTGATGCAATGCCGGTGTTCTGTCCTTAGGGGGATGTAAGCCGCACCGGCGATCGAGTTGACTGGGAGTATCGTACTTCCTTGTTTTTAAAACTCTGTTCTGTATCTCTTACTTCTATTGATGCCCATATTGTCCTGGCTCGCTAACGACCTAGGTCAGTATGGCCTAGCGGGAAACGGCTGGTAGTTTCGTCTAGGATCGGTTGGGCTTCAATCGTTCTATACGGTAGCTACCACTTCCCAGCTAGGGAAAATTTTTAAGATACGAAGATTTAAACGCCCGCAATCGGTTTCAATTTTGGAATCGATCGAATTATAAAAAAGGAAGTGCGATTTTTTTGATATTCTCTAGCCACATTCAACTCGCAGGACATCATGCTTGAAAGTGCAATCTTTACCTCGCAACTGGGTCATTTGGGGTTGCCATTTGCCCAGGTTATCGTCGAACCTACCCTCGAATCCGCTGAAGATGCTTCTCTAGTCTTCAGCGGTCCGCAATTTTTCGCCGCCCTCATTTCTGGGGTGGTTTTAGCGTTTGCGTTCCAACTACTGCTGACCAATCTCGGGGTAGCCGCTGGTATGTCTCTGGCTGGAGGGTCTTCCGATGACGATTCCAACTCGAGTAGTAGCGGGGGAACCATCCGTAAAATCGGCTTTGCCGTGGGGCTGGGAACCCTTGTGAGCGTCACCCTCTCCCTGTTTTTTGCCTGTCTGCTGGCGGTGAAGTTGAGTTTGCTAGCCTCTTCTGGTTTGGGAGCGATCGCCGGTTTGGTGATTTGGGCGACCTACTTCTTCTTGCTGGTTTGGGTGAGTTCGACGGCGATCGGTTCGCTGATGGGTTCGGTCGTCAATACCGTCACCTCCGGCGTGCAAGCGATCGTGGGGACGGCAACAGCGGCCATTGGAGGTAAAGTTGCCAGCAGCCAAGTGGTGGCCACGGCCGAAGCGGCTGCATCTGCCGTCCGCCGGGAGTTAGGCTCGGCAATGGATCCGACGAGCTTGCGCGAACAGGTGGAAGATTACATCGAAGGCTTACGTCCGGCGCAGTTAGATTTCCAGAAAATCCGCGATGAATTTGAAGCGTTGCTCGACGATCCCAACTTTCAAGAAATTACCCAAAGCGATAGTTTGCAAAATATCGACCGGGGCACCTTCGTCGAGCTAGTCAGCAGCCGCAGCGACCTCTCGAAGCGAGAAGTCGATCGCATCGCCGATCAATTGGAAGCCGTGTGGCACAAAACTGCCAGTAAGTTGCCCGACAAAGATCCCCTTTCGGAGTTGGTGGACTACCTCAAATCCGCCGATGCCAGCCAGCTTTTAGGTTCGGATTTGACGGAAAAAATCGACCGGGTTGCCGGGGAGATGCGCAAGCGCCGTCAGTCCCAACAAACGGGCCCCGTCTCTCAAGCCTTGACGATGGGCCTCAACAGTCTCATGGGTTTGGTCATGGGACGCACGGATCTCTCAGACTTCGATATTGAGAAGGTGCTTTCTCAGCTCGACACCCTCAAATCCGATTTGGGCGAGCAAACCCAGAAAGTGGCCGATCGCTTTGGCGACGAGAAACCCGCCTACAATCCGATTCGGGCGGATCTTGAAAACTACCTCCTCAATACCAACTCTTGGGAAATGAAGCCGGAAACGGTTTCTAGAGAGTTTCGCGATCTGCTTTACGATCCTCAAGCTAACCCAGAACCGATCGCGCGGGAACTCGAAGGGTGGAGTCGATCGGATTTTGTGGAATTACTCCAGTCTCGGGGGGTCTTTACCCAAAAGAAAATCCGAGAAATTTCTATCCTACTCGATTCGATTCGCCTCGAAGTCATCAACGCCGCCCGAGAAGCCCAAGAACGCAAAGCTCGAATTGGCTTGCTCGCCGATGTGGAACACTACCTGCTAGCGGCATTTCCCCAAGACTTGACTCCGGAAAAAATCCAACTGGAATTCAAGCCGATTCTGGCCGATGAAGATGCTAGCGAAGAACAACTCAAAGAGCGCCTCTCGAAGTTCGATCGCGCGGCTTTCGAGCGGATTCTCGTCAAACGACCCGATATGACTCCCGTAGAAGCCTCGGCAGTCGCCACAGAACTCGAAACTGCTCGCGATCGGGTTCTCGAAGAAGCTGCGAGTACCCAAGCCGCTGCAAAAGCCAAAGCCGAAGAGCAGTGGAACAAACTCCAGGTTTATCTACGCGATACCGGTAAGCCCGAACTCCATCCCCAGGGAATCGAGCGGGAACTCAAGCTGATGCTCGACGATCCCCAAGCCGGAATCTCGGCATTGCGGGCGCGGGCTTCTCGGTTCGATCGCGATACTTTAGTGCAACTGCTATCTCAGCGGCCAGATACGAGCGAGGCGGAAGCTGAAGATCTCGTCGATGGGGTCGAAAGTGCCTGGACTCGCATCCGCTATACCCCCGCCCAACTGACCGGACGGGCAAAAGTTCAGTACGATCGCGCCACTTCGGCGATTGGCAACTACCTGCGTTCGACGGGCAAACCGGAACTGCACCCCGAGGGTATCAAGCGGGATTTGCAGAAACTGGTCGACGATCCCCAGGTGGGTTTCCAAGCCATTCAGGATCGCTTAGCGACGATGGATCGAGATACGCTGGTACAGTTGCTCGCCCAACGGGACGATCTGAGCCAAGAAGAAGTCAATCGGATTATCGATGACGTACAAGGGACGCTGCGAGACTTGGCCGGTGCGCCCCGACGATTGGCCCGTCGCGCTCAAATGAAGGCGAAGAATTTCCAAGAGTCGATCGCCGATTACCTGCGCTCGACGGATAAAGCCGAACTCAGTCCGACCGGGATCGGGCGGGATGTGGAACTGCTGTTGCAAGACCCCCGTGCCGGTATGGAAAGTTTGACCACTCGCCTGTCTTACTTCGATCGCAGTACTCTCGTCGCCCTGCTCGCCCAGCGGCCGGATATCTCGGAAGAAGAAGCCAATCGCATCGTCGATCGAATTCTGGAAGTGCGCGATCGGGTGGTGATGCAACTTGAAAGTATCAAAGAGCGCGTCCAGTCCGTTCTCGATCGCATTTTTGCTAAAATCCGCGCTTACCTCAACAGCTTGGAGCGTCCGGAACTCAACTACGACAGTCTCAAGGGAGATGTGGCGACGTTGTTCGACGATCCCGAAGCGGGATTTGATGCCCTGCGCGAGCGCCTCTCCCAGTTCGATCGCGATACCCTCATCGCCCTGTTGAGTTCTCGTGACGATATCTCCGCTGCCGATGCCGATCGGATCGTCTCCCAGGTCGAACGCACCCGAACCCGCGTTTTGCGTAAGGCAGAGCGCTTGCAAATCGAAACTCAAGCGCGCTTGGAACAAGCGAAAGCCGCAGCGCAAAAACAAATGGAAGAAACCCGCAAGGCGGCAGCAACGGCCGCGTGGTGGCTGTTCCTAACGGCGGCAGTGTCGGCTGCTGCCTCGGCCGGTGCTGGCGCCCTAGGCGTTGGCTAAGAGCCGTTTTTTTGAAGGGGATGTGACTCGATCGCATCCCTTTTTTCTGGGTCGAGTTTTTGGCTCGATCGCTTCAATTCACTTTTGAGTTTTGTTATGTACATCATCGTAGTTGGGGGAGGCGAAACCGCTCGCTATCTCGCCTCAATGTCTCTCGAAAACGGTCATAAAGTCGCCATCATTGAAAAAGATAGCGATTGCGCTCAAAAAATATTACAAGAATTTGACGTGGAGGTTTTTCAAGCAGATATTGCAAAGGGCGGTATTCTCGAAGAAGCAGACGTCGATCGCGCAGATGCCATTATTGCCACCACAAAAGATGACTCTGCCAATCTGATGACTATGTTTTTGGGCAAAAAACATAATGTAAAAAATTTAGTTTCGATGGTCATCGATCGAGAGCATAAAAATATGTTTGAGGGGTTGGGCGTGCAAGTTCTAACAGACCCTAAAAGACTCATTGCTGGAAAACTGTTGAGTATGCTCGATGAGAAGAAATAAATTCAGAATCGATAAGTGTCGATGGTAACCGCAAAAACTAAAACTCGAAGTTGAGAGTCAAAATTCATGACAGCCACATCGAGCTTATCTTTTCTGATTTTCAGTGGTAGTCTATATAGACTTCGCTCATCTTAAAATAAGCATTTGGCCGTATATTTTTTATTTTTATCTATATATTAAACCGTGCATTCAAACCATAAAACTATTTTTCGAGACTTGGGGCTGTTTCTCCACATACCCGGCTGCATGGCTCTAATTTCTATTCCCGTTTGTCTGGCTTGGGG
>NZ_JADEXN010000246.1 GCF_015207075.1 Zarconia navalis LEGE 11467 | reverse complement strand
GGAAACAGGAAACAGGAGTGAGAATTGATGCTTTCAATCTGAACATCGATCGCAATTTTCAGTTTTGCGCCTATGTCTAACCGACTCGGAGAAATCGAGAATTGATGAAAAGCGAAAAAGAAAAGATGCTCGCTGGTGAATTATACGACCCCCTCGACCCCCAACTGAGTAACGAACGCCAGCGCGCGCGGCTATTATTGAAACGAATTAACGAAACGCGCGATGACGAACCCGAAGAGCGAAATCGCCTCCTCAAAGAATTAATTCCCGCCATGGGACCAGAGGCTTGGATCGAACCTCCGTTCTACTGCGACTACGGCAGCAACATCGTCCTCGGCGACAAGTTTTTCTGCAATTTCAACTGCGTAATTCTCGATGTCGCACCGGTAACCATCGGATCGGGGGTATTGCTCGGTCCCGCCGTCCAGATTTACGCCGCCACCCACCCCTTAAAAGCTTCCGTGCGCCGTTCGGGTTTGGAACTCGGCAAGTCGATCGAGATTGGCGATGATGTTTGGATCGGTGGCGGTGCGATCGTTTGTCCGGGAGTCCGGATTGGCGCGCGATCGGTTATTGGTGCGGGTAGCGTGGTGACGAAGGATATTCCCGAGGGAGTTGTGGCGGTGGGGAACCCCTGTCGCGTTCTGCGCGAAGTGGAGGAATAGCTGGTGAGATCCCCTCCTGGTTATTCCGGCAGGTTATCGGGATCGATCCCTTGCGATCGCAAATACTCGGCTAAACGTTCTGCCCGTTGTCGTTCGGATTCTGCTCGCTGTCGTTCCACTTGAGCCTGTTGTTTTTGAACCCTCAACTGCTCTCGCATCTGGTGCATCGCCGTCTCTGGCAGAGGATAGACATTGTGCCCTTCGTCGTACCAAGCGAGGACTTCTTGCTCGATTCCTCCGACAATTTGCTGCGATCGCCCCATTCCCAGACCCACTTCCGGCATCCAATAGGGTTCGCCAATCTGCTGCTGGTATTGCCCATCGGTGAGCTTGTAGATTTCAAAGGGTTGTTGCCTGTCGCGCCGCCAAAACTCGGGGTTATAGATAATGTAGTACAAAACCCCCAACCCGGTATAAATCGCCATCTTCTCCTCGTACTCCCCACCGGGTTGGTGCGATACCATCTCCAACGCCAAAATCGGCACGATCTCGTTTTCTTCCCAGACGGCATAGCTGCGGCGAGATTTACCCCCTTTTTTGCGTTCGACTCCCAAACTCAAAAACCCATCGGGAACCACCGGGACTTTGGGACTCACGCCGGTGGTGTGATACACGGCCATATCGACCCCAAAATACCAATCCATCCGTTCTGCCCAAATACTGGCCAGGACGAACAGCAACAAATTGGGCAGTAAATTCTGGTCTTCGTTATCCACCGGGGTATCGTCGGAACAGGGTAAGTCTTCGGTTGATGGTAGTTCCATTGTTCTAGGGCGATTGTCGTGACTCCCGAAGGCTTTGGGTTGGTTTTATTATAGAGATTTGGGAGCGGGGGCGATCGATTCGTAGTCTCTTTATTTCATACTGCAGAAATTATTCGAATAAATACTAATTCTGCTTCGCTAATTTTAATTATTTGATACATAAATATTCGTTCACATTTAAGCTTTAAAATAAAAGTAATGTCAAGCAAAATTAAAGTAACAGGATTGATTCAGTGCCAAAGATGCTATCATCAAATTCGGATGGAAATCGTTGCTGAATACTCAAAAACTAACCCGCAATATGAAAGTGGTGTTACCTGGGATGAAAGCGATAATTATGAATTACTACTTTGTCCTGTTTGTTCAAGTGTTGCCTTGCGTAGCTACTACTGGCGTGACTATATGGAACCAGAAAATGTAAAATTTCACTATCTTTATCCTGTCGAACAGGAGAAGCCATTGGGTTTGCCACCCGAAATACAAAAAGCTTATGACGCTGCTATTAAAGTTAAATATATAGATGTTAATGCTTATGCTGTTCTTGTTGGACGAGTTTTAGAAATGATATGTAAGGATAGAAATGCAAGCGGTAGTACCTTAAATAATAAACTAAAAAACTTGTCGGCAAAAGGAGAAATACCTAACAAGTTAGTAAAGGTTTCTGAAAATATTAGACATTTGAGAAATATTGGTGCACATGCTAGTTTAGGAGAATTAACAGAATCAGAAGAACCTCTACTCAGTTCATTATTACGTGCTATTTTAGAATACGTTTATAGCGCCCCCTATCTAGCTCAAGAAGCTGAAGAGAAGCTGAGAATATTGAAAGACTCTAATCAGTAGTTCCCTCTGAAAAAGCTAAAAATCAGACAAAATTAGATGAGAAAAATGAGCACATTTCTTATCGATCGAGTCGCCGAGCAATTAAAATCTATGCCCCAGCCCTTGCAATGGCAGGTTCTTAAGTTTGTACAGACATTAATTTCTTCCCAAATTCAAGGTGTTCCCGGTCAACAACTCTTACAATTTGCTGGTGCCATTCCAACCGATGACCTGCAATTGATGGAAGAGGCCATTGAGGAAGGATGCGATCGGGTTGACCTAAATGAATGGTAGATATTTGCTAGATACCAATATCATCATTGCTTTGTTTGCTAGTGACACATCAGTACGGGTAGATATTTGCGGCTCTTGTGAAGGAACAATCGGTATAACGCATGCGCTGCACTAAGTTAGTATCGATATATTTACAATCGACAGGTACTTATGCTTAGAGATGCTCTAAAACAAGAAATCGATCGACTTAGCGAAAGTCAACTCAAGAGAATTGCCGAGTTTATTACTTTGGTTAAACACCAAACCCAACAGGTCGCGATCGATGTGCCGTTTTGGAAAAGTGCAACTCCTGCAGAACGATCGCAGGATTTTCGAGCGTGGGTTGAGCGACTGCCAAAAACCGGATCGAGCCTCTCGGACGAAGCTTTCGATCGGGGTAGCATTTACGAGTAATGACTAAGTATTTGCTCGACACCAATGTGGCTCTGCGTTTTTGTAACCCCTCGGATCCCCAGTACGGATTAGTCACGCAGGCAGTTACGAATTTACTCGCACAAGCCGATGAGTGTTACTTGAGCGCGCAAGTTTTGATTGAGTTTTGGGTCGTTGCTACGCGCCCGATTGATGTTAATGGTTTGGGTTGGTCGATCGAACAGACACGGAATACTATCGATGGTCTACTTGACCGTTTCCCCCTTGTCGAGGAAACGTTGGAAATATTTCCAAGCTGGTTAAATTTAGTAACTGAAAATCAAATAAAGGGTAAACGGACTCATGATGTTCGTATCATTGCCATTATGCTGACCTCGGATATCAGTCACGTTTTAACCCTCAATCCCAATGATTTCTCGGGTATACCTGGTATTACAGTCGTACATCCCCGTGAAATTGTTGAATCTGCTCGTAATTCATAAATGTTGTCTAACGTTATGTTGGTACAAATCAGTGAAACGGAGTGAATGGGCGATCTCGCAACATCTGACCAGTGGTGTCAACTTAAACAATTTAGTCACGTGTCAAGGTTCAACGAGATCGCACGCATACGTCAGGTTTTGACCCAGTTCCAAACGCTTTTATCTGACACTCTCTTGTGCGTGGGTTTGGGGGGAGACCCCCCAAGGGCCGGGTTTTTCGACGAATCGAGCGTCATTGACAAACAAACAGCTATCTTAAGTTGACACCACTGACATCTGACTGACGATCGCTCTATCCAGAAAATTGTAGGATTTATCGCCATACTTCACCCATACAGCGATCTCCCCATGAGAAGCTCTTCCAAGAACCGATCGTGCCTTAGCCTCACCAATGCGGCGTAGACATGAAGATTCTGTTCAACTCTAAGTGAATCAAGCTCGATCGCCTTTGGTAGACTCAAAGCATCGATCGCAACCCAGATCGCCCATGACCCTTGCAACCGACCGATCCCTAGAACAGAAGCCCCTGGGCTTTGACGAGTTTCTTACCCGTTATGGTGGCGATAAGCGCTACGAACTGATTGATGGAGAGGTGTTCGACTTGGAACCCACGGGTAAACATGAGGAAGTAGCTGCCTTCATCACCACAAAAGCCTGCGTCCAAATCGATCGATCGGGTTTACCTTGGTTTGTCCTTCAGCGGGGACTCTTTCGCCCCTCTAACCCTGGCATGACTGCATTTCGTCCTGATGTCGCAGTCATAGATCGCACAGAACTTGCCAAAGAACCCCTCTGGTACGACCAGTCAATTCTAACGCTGGGCAGTTCGATTAAATTTGTCGCAGAAGTCGTGAGTGGCAATTGGCAAAATGATTACGCCCGTAAACTCGAAGACTACGCAGCTTTAGGCATTCGGGAATATTGGATTGCAGACTACGCAGGATTGGGCGGTATTCGGTACATTGGCAAGCCCAAACAACCCACCCTTTCTATCTGTACCCTCGTCGATGGAGAGTATGAAATTCAGTTACTTAGAGGCGATCGAGAGATCGTCTCTGCCACGTTCCCCGATTTGAACCTGACGGCAGATCGGGTGTTGAACGCGGGTGGGTAACATCGCAACGACTCTCCCGATCGCGCGTCGCCCCGTGAGAAACTATTCAAAGAACCGATCGCATGGGGGAAGTATGACTCAGGAATTACAAGAAGTGCAAACTACAGCCGGGGCGAGTTTCGGCGAGGTCTTCGATGCCAGCGTCCCCGTCAGTTTTGGCAACGATGCGATCGCCCTGAAAGCAGCAAAAGATGGCGCGGCACTCTACGATCGCAGCCATTGGGGCAAAATCTGCCTTTGGGGGGACGATCGCACCCGATTCCTCCACAACCAAAGCACCAACGATTTCAACAGCCTCAAACCCGGACAAACCTGCGAAACCGTCTTTCTCACCAGTACGGCGCGAACCCTGGATTTAGCCACAGCATACATCCTCGACGATGCCATCTGGTTACTCGTTTCCCCCAACCGCACGCAAAAACTAATCGAATGGTTCGATCGCTATTTGTTCCCCATGGATAAGGTGGATGTGGAAGAGATCGCCGAAACTACCAACACTTTCAGTCTCATCGGCGAAAAAAGCCACACTATACTCGCAAACCTAGGCATTACCCTCGAACTTGAAGAAAACACCCACCAACTCGTCCAACTCGCAGATGTAGAGGTTCGCCTCGCCACCGGTAACGGATTGGCAACGGCTGGCTACACCCTATTTTGCCCAGCCGAAGATGCCGCCAAAGTCTGGCAGCAAATTGCTGATGCCGGGGCGGTTCCCCTAGGAGAAACAGCTTGGGAACAACTGCGCATCGGGCAAGGACGACCTCTACCCGATGCAGAACTCACCGAGGATTATAACCCCCTCGAAGCGGGACTATGGCAGACGATTTCCTTCGAGAAAGGCTGCTATATCGGTCAAGAAACCATCGCCCGCCTCAATACCTATCAAGGGGTGAAAACGCAACTGTGGGGCATCCGGTTAGCAGCCCCCGAAAAACCTGGTGCGATCGTTCTTGTGGGAGAAGAGAAAGTCGGTCAACTCACCAGTGTAGTAGAAACCGACGATGGGGCGATCGGTTTAGCCTATATTCGAACCAAGGCAGGCGGTGCGGGATTAGAAGTAAAAGTGGAAGAAACGGTAGGAAAAGTGGTGGATGTGCCATTTTTGACCCGAGGATACCTCGATTGAGGCTAAACCATCCAGAATTTGCCTTACTTTGGTTCATAACGAGCAATTTTACCGTTGACAAATTGCTAGAAATAGCTCGTGGTGACAAAAAAACTTTGTCGTGTTAGCAAAGGTTATAATACAAACAGTAGTGTATTTGTCAAACACTTGTTATCTTTTTTAATATAATCGAGTGGTTTGACAAGATTTGGCAACGATCGCTTGTTCAATTGGGTGGCAATCGAGGGTGCAATATCTTGCGATGTAACAATCGAGACCCCCAAAACCAAGCGGCGATCGTGTTCTGGCCTAGCCCGGTTCTCGACTGGGAGATCCAAGCCGTCAACCGAGCTATATCCCCCCTATTGTTTGGAGGAATCCAACCCATGAATCAACCGCAACTTTCTTTAGAACAACAATTCAACTTGCGCTCTTTCGAGACACAGGTTGAGAAAATGAGTCGGGAACAGGCTCAAGAATGCTTAATGAAGCTCTACGAGCAAATGATAGTGCGCGAAGCAACCTATCAGAACTTGCTCAAGCATCAGTGGGGACTCGAACCCCCCGCTGCATAGTTCGGTGTAATGCCCGAACTTTCTCCCCTGTCGCAGTCGGCGACCTCCCTTCTCTAGCTCAGTTCCCATGGGGAAAAGGTCTGGGGATGCTGGGGCGTCAGCTCTTTAAGTCATAAGTATATGTAGGATGTGTTGAACGGCAACACGATCTTGGCTTTCAATTCAATACAAAAATCCGTCGTAACGCCAGTAATAAGTTGACGGGGTTCTGCTGTTTTCGAGATGCTAAATACAGTAGAAAATCAAGTCAAGTCTGGCACGGACAAGCTTCTCACTTAAAAAATATTAGTCACCTTCAGACGCTCTTCTTGGGTGCGAAGCATTCGGTTCAAACAAGAGATTGAGCCGAGAAAAAAGGGTCCGAATGCTTCGCTCCTAGCTCGAGTCCTTACAACGGACGATAAACGCGATAGTTAATATTCGGGAAAATATTATCGATTTCCTCGACCTTTTCGAGCCAACCGGAGTCTACCTTCCGCTGCTTGATTTCCTCATACAGCTTGTTAAAGCGCATTAAGTGCGATCGCGTCCGGCGCACCGCATAGGGAACCATCGTCCCCGTGCGCATAATAAACGCCCAATCCGACGATTGCGCCAGCAGCAGTTCCCGTGCCGCCTGGTTGAGCGCCCGCCATTGCAGCTCATCTTCAGGCTCCAAATGGGCTAACTCGATCGTCCGTTCCGCGGCCTTATGTAAGTGGGGATAAATCCAAGTATTGGTTTCGTTGAGCCAATATTCGTGAAACCCCTTGTATCCCCAACTCGATTGCGAGGGCCGACAAACCTGCTGGGTAGGATTCCCTCGCAAGTAATCGGCCAAATGGGTCATTTCATATTTATTTTGGTCGTACCAAGACTTGCGGAACAGGTAATCCAAAAACCACGGGCCCTCGTACCACCAATGCCCGAACAACTCCGCATCGTAAGGCGAGACGATAATCGGCTTGCGATCCATAATGCCGTAGAGGTGTTCGGCCTGTTGTCCCCGATTGAACATGAAGTTCCCCGCGTGTTCGGCAGTCTTCTCTTTTGCCCAATAGGGATCGTAGAGTTCCTTATCCCCCAAGCCCAAACCACGTCCGGTAATTTTGTGGTACTTAATGCCCACATTTTTCCGCTGACCGTTGGGCATGATGTACGGCTTAATATAATCGTATTCAGCTTCCCAGCCCAAATCCTTGTAGAATTCCCGATATTCCGCCGCACCGGGATATCCCACTTCCGACGACCAAACCTGTTGAGAGGATTCGTGATCTCGGGCAAATACCGCCGCGCCCGACTCCGTATAGATGGGGGCATAGGTTCCGAAG
>NZ_JADEXN010000245.1 GCF_015207075.1 Zarconia navalis LEGE 11467 | reverse complement strand
GGACGGATCGTCAACTCTAGCAGTATCTACGAGCGCAGTAACGTCGGTGGGTCGTTGGGAACGGCTCAGAAGTGGGCTAATCTCTGGCACGCTTTTGAAAAGGGGGAGGAGGTCGAGGGGAAGTTTGAGAAGTTTCGCTCGGTCTACGAAGCGGTTAAGCGAGGGGAGGAGGTTACGGGGGAGTCGGTTAGTTTTGACGACCAGAGCGAGGTTATTCCGCAAGTCGAGGGGGCGATTGGCGAGCTGGCGGTGAATGTATCGGCGATCGTCCGGCAGCTCGTTGAGGAGGAGACGACCCAGGCCAGGGAATCATGCGCTGAGGTGGTACGTCACGAGCGAGAGCTGACAGAGCTTGCCAGAGGAGAGCTTGAGCGTTTGACCGATGAGTTGAACGGGCTTCGCAAGGCGCACGAGGAGTTATTGGAACGTTACGAGGTGTTGGCTCGTGGCAAGGAGGTTTTACAAGGACAGTACGAAAGTCTCGAAGGGCAATCTGCTGATAAGGACGAGCATATCGAACGGCTGGAAGCTCGGGTGGCTGAACTGGCTCAGAAGTACGGTACTTCTGAGGCCAGGGTCACGGAGCTTGAAGTCACGTTGAAAACCGAGCGGGCTAGGTCTAAGGAGCTTGAGAGTCGGTGTACCACGATGGGTGAGGAATGTGCCACTTTACGGGATAGAGAGGTACAACTCGCTCAAAAAGGTGCGGCTCTTGAAGTCGAGATGAGCAGTGCGAAGTTACGGTATGACGACGAGCGGAAACAACGGGAGAGGCTCGAAGGGGAAATTCGATCGCTTAACGCTCTGCTCGTTGAAAAGGAGGGACGCGCTGCTACCGCCGAAGGTGAGACCCGACAATTGAAAGTGCAGATTGCAGCTCTTCGAGAGGAGGGGGGAGCGCAGAGTTTGGAGTTATCCCAGGAAGCGGAAGAAAGACCGCAACAACCGGGGCAATTGCCAGTCGAGCAAGAACCCAAGAGGCGAACTCGAAAGCGTTCGGGGGCAAAGTAAATGCCGACCTACCAGCTAGATAAATGGAGGTCTGCAAATTGGCAGCGGGGAAATCGCTTCTATCGGTGTGAAATCACCCAAGACTTATTCGGCAATTGGCTTGTAGTGAGACGGTGGGGTGCGATCGATTCTCGTCGGTGGGGAAGCAAGGATGAGGTCTGCACAGACTACGCAGAAGCGCAAAAGCTCTTTGGGGCTGTGGTCAAACGTAGAGAGAAACGACAATATATTCGGGTTTAGATCGGACGCGGAGAATGCCGTTCTTTGAGGGAACAACCCCAAGTTGAGAGTTAGAACAAACACTGTAAGATAGTCTGGGCTAATATCTTTGCAGTGGAGCCGCCGTGCCGAGGAAAAAGACAACCGCGACCAAAAAGAAGAAAAACGGAGCCAAGTTAGGCTTTGAAGAGAAGCTGTGGCAAGCTGCCGACAAACAGCGCGGTCACATGGACGCAGCCGAATACAAGCACGTCGTCCTGGGGCTGGTTTTCCTCAAGTACATCTCCGATGCCTTTAGCGAATTGTATAACCAGTTAGCCGCCGACGAGTACGCCGACCCCGAAGACCGCGACGAATACACCGCCGAGAACGTCTTCTACGTTCCCCAAGCCGCCCGGTGGTCGCACCTGCAAAGTAACGCCAAACAACCAGAAATCGGTAAACTCCTCGATGACGGCATGGAAGCCATCGAAAAGGAGAACCCGTCGCTTAAAGGCGTACTGCCCAAAGAATACGGCAAGCCCGCCCTGGATAAACGGCTGCTCGGGGAACTCATCGACCTGGTAGGAACCATCGGTTTAGGCGACGAGGAAAGCCGCTCTCAGGACATCCTCGGGCGCGTTTACGAATACTTTCTCGGTCAGTTTGCCAGTGCCGAAGGGAAAAACGGCGGCCAGTTCTACACCCCTCGCTGCGTGGTGCAAGTGTTGGTAGAAATGCTCGAACCCTACAAAGGTAGAGTCTACGACCCTTGCTGCGGTTCCGGGGGAATGTTCGTCCAGTCCGAGAAGTTCGTCTTAGCCCACGGCGGCCGGATTGGGGATATCTCCATTTACGGGCAAGAATCCAACCCCACCACCTGGAAGCTGTGCAAGATGAACCTGGCGATTCGCGGCATTGAGGGGAATCTGGGCAATCGCAACGCCGACAGCTTCCACAACGACTTACATAAAGACCTGAAAGCCGATTTTATCCTGGCAAATCCGCCATTCAACATTAGTGATTGGGGTGGGGAACGCCTCAGAGAAGATGGGCGGTGGCAGTATGGAACCCCTCCAGAGGGCAACGCTAACTACGCCTGGATGCAGCACATGGTTAGCCACCTCGCCCCGAGTGGGATTGCCGGGTTCGTGTTGGCGAACGGGTCGATGAGTTCCAACCAGTCGGGGGAAGGGGAGATTCGCCGGAGTTTGATTGATGCGGACTTGGTAGATTGCATGGTGGCATTGCCGGGGCAACTCTTCTATAACACCCAGATTCCGGCGTGTTTGTGGCTGCTGGCGCGGAACAAGCACCCTCACCCCCCGGCCCCCTCTCCCAGTGGGAGAAGGGGAGTTGACCGTCGGGGGAAGACGTTATTTATCGACGCACGAAAGTTAGGCCGGTTGGTAGACCGGGTGCATCGGGAACTCACCGAGGAGGAGATTCAGCGCATCGCCGATACCTACCATGCATGGCGGGGAGAGAAGGAGGCCCGAGAGTACGAAGACATCCCCGGTTTCTGCAAAAGTGCCAGTTGGGAGGAGATTAAAGGTCACGGGTACGTGCTTACGCCGGGGCGATACGTGGGGGCAGAAGCGGTTGAGGAGGACGACGAACCCTTCGAGGAGAAGATGCAGCGGTTGACGGCGACGTTGAACGACCAGTTCGCGGAGTCGGCGCGGTTGGAAGCGGCGATTCGGGAGAACTTGCGGGGGTTGGGGTATGAGTTCTAAAACCCCTCGTTTCGTCCCCGATGAATGGTATCGAGCTTTTCTCGAAGAGATTAAGCACAACATCCAATCGGCGCAGATTAAGGCAGCCGTATCGGTCAACCGTTCGTTAATCGAGCTTTATCTGAGTATCGGCGATGCGATTTTACTCAAACAAGACGAGGAAGGGTGGGGAAAATCGGTCATCGAACGCCTTTCTCAAGACTTGAAGAAAGGGTTTCCCAATATGAAGGGGTTTTCTCCCCGTAACCTCTGGAATATGCGACGGTTGAGCGAGTCGGTACGGGACGAGCCAATTCTGCAACAAGTTGTTGCAGAAATTCCCTGGGGTCACAATCTGGTGCTGCTCAATAAGATTAAGGAGGCTTCAGAGCGAGAATGGTATATTCGTAAAACCATCGAGAATAGTTGGTCGCGCAATGTCTTAACCCTGCAAATTGAGACGAATTTATACCGTCGAGAAGGCAAGGCGATTGCTAATTTCGATCGCACTTTACCCGCGCCGCAATCGGATTTAGCCAGAGAAACGTTTAAGTCACCCTATATCTTTGACTTTCTCAATCTTGGCGAGGAAGCCCACGAACGCGCCGTAGAGAAGGAGTTGGTCAAGCACATTACCAGTTTCTTGTTGGAATTGGGCGCGGGCTTTGCTTTTGTGGGGAATCAATATCCGTTAAATGTGGCGGGGAAAGATTATTTTCTCGACTTATTGTTTTATCACCTGAAATTGCGTTGTTTTGTCGTGATTGAGTTGAAAGCCAGGGAATTTACCCCAGAGGATGCGGGGAAGATGAATTTTTATCTGTCGGCGGTTGACGATCTGTTGAAGCATCCAGCGGACAATCCGAGTATTGGGATGATTTTGTGTAAGTCTAAGGCACAAGTGACGGCGGAATATGCGTTGCGGGATATGAATAAACCGATTGGAGTGGCGGAGTGGCAAGCGCAGATTACAAAGTCGTTACCGGAACGGTTGCAGACGGAGTTGCCGACGATTGAGGCGTTGGAGGCGGAGTTGGAAGCATTTTCTGGGGAGGGGGAAGAGTGAGTGTAGAGGGAAATAGTAATTTGATAAGTCCAACGTCATGAAAAGTAGAGAGATATTAGACAATTTATGTGAAGCCATAGTAGATTGCGAACATAAAACAGCTCCAATACAATCTTGGGGTATTCCTTCTATTCGGACTACAAATATAAAAAATGGCAGAATTGATTTTCAGAACGCAAATCGTGTTTCAGAAGAGACTTATCAGAAATGGACAGCACGACTAGAACCAAAACAAGGAGACTTAATTTTAGCTCGTGAAGCCCCTGTAGGAGAAGTCGGAATTATCCCTCCCAATCAAAAAGCTTGTCTAGGTCAAAGAACCGTCTTAATTCGCCCAGATAATAGTCAACTTAATTCACATTATCTTCTCTACTTATTATTAGCACCGGAAATGAGACATGAGATGTTATGTAGGGCTGAAGGTTCTACAGTCTCACACCTCAATATGTCCGATATCAGGGGATTGTTGATTCCAAGCCTCCCCCCACTTCCCGAACAAAAAGCGATCGCCCGTATTCTGGGAACCCTCGACGACAAAATCGAATTGAACCAGAAAATGAACCAGACCCTAGAAGCAATGGCACGGGCAATATTCAAGTCCTGGTTCGTCGATTTCGACCCCGTAACAGCGAAAATGGTAGGCAGACAACCCACCGGAATGGATGCCGCCACCGCCGCCCTTTTCCCCGATTCGTTCCAGGATTCCCCCTTGGGTTTGATTCCAAAGGGGTGGGAGGTAAAGCCATTACCCGAGGTTATAGAAGTTAATCCCACGAGAAGACTCTCCAAAGGTCAAGTTGCACCCTACTTGGAGATGAAGAGTATGCCAACACAAGGGCATCGATCCGATACGTGGATTAACAGACCTTTTGCTTCTGGCACTAAGTTTATCAATGGTGACACGTTGATGGCTCGAATTACTCCATGCTTAGAGAATGGTAAAACTGCTTTTGTAGATTTTTTGGAAGATGGGCAAGTTGGTTGGGGTTCTACAGAATATCTAATTTTTAGACCAAAGCATCCTTTACCTCTAGAGTTTGGCTATTATTTGTCCCGTAGTGACGAACTTAAAATGTTTGCCATACAAAATATGACTGGATCGAGTGGTCGTCAGAGAACGCCAGCTAATAGTTTTTGGCAATACTTAATGCCTATTCCACCAACAGAGATTACAACAAAGTATGGAAATTTAGTCAAAACTTATATGAAAAAAATAACAGGCAACAGCAATCAATCCCGTACCCTCTCCACTCTCCGCGACTCCCTCCTCCCCAGACTCATGTCCGGCAAAATCCGCGTTGCCGAAGCCGAACGACAAATAGAAAAGGCGATGTAATTTGGGGAATCACAGGTGATAACGAGTAATACTAAAGACAGACTCATTCACTCCTCGTTACCCTCACCCGTGGCAGCCATTACCGAATCCGTCATCGAAGAAGCCACCCTAAGCTGGCTTCAAAGTCTCGACTACACCATCCTCTCCGGCGACCAAATCGCCCCCAAGGCCCCAACTTCCGAACGGCAAACCTACGCCGATACCATCCTTGTCGAACGCCTGCAAACCGCCCTCGAAGTCATCAACCCCACCATCCCCTTCGCCGCCATAGAAGAGGCCATCGGCAAAATCACCCGAACCGACAGTCCCAACCTCATCGAAAACAATCGCCGCTTCCACAAACTCCTCACCGAGGGAGTCGATGTCGAATACCAACGAGACAGACGCACCATCTACGATAAAGTCTGGTTGGTCGATTTCACCCATCCCGAAAATAACGACTGGCTGGCCGTCAATCAACTTACCGTCATCGAGAACAAGAACAACCGCCGCCCCGATGTCGTCATCTTCATCAACGGCTTACCCCTGGCTGTCATCGAACTGAAAAACCCCACCACGGAAACCGCCACCATTCAAGGCGCGTTCAACCAACTGCAAACCTACAAAACCGATATATCCAGCCTCTTTCCCTACAACGAACTCTTCATCGTCTCCGATGGAACCGAAGCCCGCGTGGGAACCCTGACTGCCGATTGGGAATGGTTCATGCCCTGGCGAACCATCGACGGCGACACCATCGCCCCGAAAAAACAAGCCGAACTCGAAGTCCTCCTCAAAGGCATCTTTGCCAAACACCGCCTCCTCGACCTCCTGCGTTACTTCATCACCTTTGAAGTAGACGGCGACACCATCACCAAGAAAATCGCCGGATACCACCAGTACCACGCCGTCAACAAAGCCATCGAATCCACCGTCGCTGCCACCGCCGAAACCGGAGATAAAAAAGTTGGGGTCATCTGGCACACCCAAGGCAGCGGTAAAAGCCTCACCATGACCTTCTACGCTGGAAAAATCGTCCGGCATCGGGCATTAAACAATCCTAGCCTGGTCGTCCTCACCGATCGCAACGACCTCGACGACCAACTCTTCAACACGTTTTGCGCCAGTTCCGACCTGCTGCGCCAAACTCCCACCCAAGCCGACAACCGAGAACACCTCCAAGACCTATTGCAAGTCGCCTCGGGCGGCATCGTCTTTACCACCATCCAGAAATTCGCCCCCGAACCGGGACAAACCTATCCCACCCTCTCCGAACGCCGGAACATCATCTTCATCGCCGACGAAGCCCACCGCAGCCAGTACGGACTCAACGCCCGAGTGGTCAGAAAGCCCGATGAAGAGGAAGCCTACCTCAGTTACGGCTTTGCCAAACACCTCAGAGACGGTCTCCCTAACGCCTCCTTCATCGGCTTTACCGGAACCCCCATCGAAGCCACCGATAAAAACACCCCCGCCGTCTTCGGCAACTACATCGACATCTACGACATCCAACGCGCCGTCGAAGACGAAGCCACCGTCAAAATTTACTACGAAGGACGACTGGCAAAAATCCAACTCGACGAATCCGAACGCCCCCACATCGACACCGAGTTTGAAGAAGTCACCGAAACCGAAGAACAAACCGCCAAGGAAAAACTCAAGAGTAAATGCGCCAGACTCGAAGCCCTCGTCGGGTCAGAACGACGCATCGCCCAAATCGCCGAGGATATCGTCACCCACTTTGAAAACCGCCTCGCCAGCATTGAGGGCAAGGCAATGATAGTCTGCATGAGTCGCCGCATCTGCGTAGACCTCTACAACGCCATCATCCAACTGCGCCCCGACTGGCATCATGAAGACGACGACAAAGGCGCGAATAAAGTGGTGATGACGGGTTCGGCGGCCGACGATGGGAAAATGCAGCCCCACATCCGCAACAAACGCCGAAGAAAAGCCCTCGCCAAACGGTTTAAAAACCCCGCCAACGAGATGAAACTGGTTATCGTCCGGGATATGTGGCTGACGGGATTCGACGCGCCCTGCCTCCACACCCTCTACGTCGATAAACCGATGCGCGGTCACGGGTTGATGCAAGCCATCGCCCGAGGCAATCGGGTATTCAAAGACAAACCGGGCGGTCTGGTGGTGGATTATTTAGGCATTGCCGACCAACTCCGAGAAGCCCTCCACCATTACACCGCCGGAGAC
>NZ_JADEXN010000244.1 GCF_015207075.1 Zarconia navalis LEGE 11467 | reverse complement strand
GGTCGCGAAACCCTGCCAGGGGGATTTGTCATCGGTTACGAAGACTGGGACGGCGACGGCAAGCCCGACAACATGAACCAGTACAACAACGGATACGGTCTGGGAGACGGGGGACTCATTTCCACTGCTCGCGACCTGGCAACCTTTGCTCGCGCCTTACTCGCCGACGAAGAACTACTCGACCCCGAAACCTTCGATGAAATGTTGGATTGGGTCGAAGATGGCGACGGGAATGGGTACGGTTTGGGGGTCAGTGTCTGGGACAGCGAGTGGGGGGAAGTGTGGGGGCACGATGGTAGCTCGGGAGGCTTTCTCTCGACCCTCTGGTATTTGCCCGAAGAAGACGCGATCGTTGTGGTGTTGGCAAACCATGGCGAGAATGCCGACCCTGACGAGATTGCTCGAGCGGCACTGAGTCTCGTTTTGGACTGAGATCGCGCCTTGCCAATTTCTAACGCATTAAAACGTCCCAAGTGGAGGGACCGACAACACCATCAGTTTGGAGATCGTAGCTTTGCTGCGCGGCTTCCACTGCCGCTTGGGTATCGGTTCCGAAGACTCCATCCGGCTTCCCTTGGAAAAATCCCAGCGCTTGCAGGCGCTGTTGCACGCCCAAAACTGCCGTTCCTTGCATTCCTAGGCGCAACAATGGCAAATCTCCCGATGCGGATCGATCGGTTGCCGCCGCCGATGTATTTCTATCGTTACAAGTGCAGGGTTCGGTTGTGGATTGGGGCAACATGGCAGGAAAGAGACGGGTCCAGGTTTTGGCATCGACGATTCCGTTTGGGTTGAGTCCCGCAGCTTCCTGGAACCCCAAAACCGCTTCGGCGGTAGATCGATCGAAAACACCATTAACGACGTCCCCATAGTATCCAAGAAGCTTCAAAGCTGCCTGGAGTTCGGATACATCCGTTCCCTGAGAACCCAACTGAAGCACCGGACGCTCGAGGGTGGAACCCGAAGGGTTTTGAGCGAGGGCTTCCCCTCCAGGGATTCCCACTGACAAAGCCCAAACCTCGGTGGGAACGATCGCCGTACTCGCCATCGCCATTGGCCATGCCATCATCCAGCACCAGCGCAGAGGGCGCTTTTTGCTGTCGCTCTTCACCGGGTTCGATGTCAGTTTCAGGGGCTTAGTTGGCTTGAAGGTGCGATCGTTCAACCTATCTGCAATTTTTTGAGCTTGAAGCAGGCTTTCCCACATAAAATCGATCCCCGATCGTCTCATCACCTGTCAATTTTTGCACATAGATCGTTGCCTTCATGTACTATATATTTTTCATCAGTTGGGATACTTGAGTGGTTCTATATTTTGAAAAAGTAGCGCCAGCACCCTCTGGGAGTACGTTCATTCCGATTTGAACTAAACTGTAACTAATGTCCAAGCTGAGGAGCCAGCGCTAGATGGCAAATGGGAAACATCTCACTTTGCTCCGTCAGGATATCTCTCTATGGAATCGGTGGCGAAAAAGCCATCGCGAGATTCAGGTAGACTTGACCGGAGCAGATCTGGCTGGGGCAAATCTTAGAGATGCAGATTTATTGGGTGCAGATTTGGTCGGTGCCAACCTGCGCGAGGCAAACTTGGGTGGCGCTTATTTAATTGGAGCTGACCTGAGTTCGGCCTATTTGAGAGGAACGACGTTGAAAGATGCGGACTTGGGAGGAGCTTACCTCAAAGATGTGAAGTTTATTGGAGCCGACCTAAGAGGGGCCGAATTAAGCGGAACTTATCTGGTAGGAGCTTATCTCATTGGCTCGAATCTTAGAGAAGCATATCTTACGGGTGCCGATTTAAGAAATGCCAATTTAGGTCAAGTCAACTTAGCGGGAGCGAGTCTTCGGGGGGCAGACCTGTATGGGGCGAACGTGAGAGAAGCCAACTGTACGGGGGCAGATTTGAGCGAAGCGAACTTAACCCAGGTGCAAGCGATCGGAACTCAATTTAGGCAAGCAATCTTTACGGGAGCTTGTATCGAAAATTGGCAAATCAATAAAACAACGAAATTCGATCGAGTCACTTGTGAATATATTTACCTTCGCTCCAAGCCGCAGCAACGATACCCCAGTTCTGGGGTTTTTAAACATGGAGATTTTGCCAAACTTTTAACTCGTTCATCTTGATTTTATCAAGGGAACTGACCGATCGAAATAAAGTTTCAATGATTACTTTTCGAGTAGTCTCATTACGAACAAATCGAAAGCACGAACGACCAACTAATGTTACATCTAGGTTTGAGATATCCGAAAATAGATGCGGTCGATAAGCGAAAATTTTGCTCGATCGCATCTATTTTTTATTCCCAAACTTCATCTTGGTAATTTTCTTTACACATCTCTAATATGCGCGTATCGTTCTGGCTAATTTCATCAATTCGTTGCAATCCTTGCAGCTCGAAATTTCCGACGACATCACCGGTTGAAGCAACTGTAGTTTCACTCGCACTCAACGCAACGGCATAAGGATGGGTCGTATTTTGATAGCTATTGATGATGCTCAAACTCAAAGCTTGAGACTCTCGACGACCGTAAAAACAATCGAAAGACGATTGCGGTAGATAAAGCGCACCGACGACGCGATCTTGACGGCTCTCGAATACCATGTACTCCGCCCCGATTTGCTCGGGTTCGGACGACTGACCGTAGAGGTAAATGCCATCGGGAATCAGATGGGATTGTGCGACTGCCGGAATTGGAGTCTGCATCGGAATGGGAGCGTCGGTGGAGGGTGAGGGTTGAGACAGAATCTGCTTTTTCATCGAGGCGATTGAGGGTTGGGAAGCCCCGAAAAAGACTGCCAGACTCAGCAGCAAGCTTCCAGTCGCCAGCAGTGCGCTCGGCAGTTGTTTCGTCGAGTTGCCAGCTCCTCGACGGTAGGATGCAATGAAGTTATCTGCGCGATCGAACACTTGGCTATCCTCCTCTGGTTAAAAATTTAGTTGATAAAGGGGTTTATTTTTTTTTAGAACGGCAACTCCCGCTAGAGATATTTCGGGGTAGCTGCAACGTCGTTATTTGAAACATCACATCCAATTTCGCAAATTACTGAATGAATTTACAAAAATAAATAAATATAGCAAAAGAGAGCAGCTTCCAACGTGAAACTGCTCTCCCTAGTTGTTTTAATTCGATGCGGGTACTTTACCCGCGATCGATGCTTTGTGTTAGCTGGCCAAGTATCCCTGTACGTTAGCCCGATGGCGACGGAGGTGATTGAGTGCTTGATGCTCTAACTGGCGCACTCGCTCTCGGCTGATATTGAGCTGAGCGCCCACTTTAGCCAGCGACAGTTCTCGACCGTCTTTGAAGCCGAAGCGCAGCATAATCACTTCTCGCTGCTGGGGGGTCAGCTCGGCTAGGAGATTTTCCAGATCTTGGCGCAGTAGCTTCTGAGTGGCGTAACGCTCGGGGGAAGCGCTTTCATCCTCTAGCAAATCTTGCAACTCGGTATCTTGGTTATCCCCAACCCGTAAATCGAGAGAAATGGGTTGCCGAGACAGGGAAAGAAACTCTCGGATTTGAGTGGTTTCAAGCTCGAGGGCTTCACCAATTTCTTTGGGGTTGGGAGAACGACCCAATTTTTGGGTCAGTTCCCGTTGCACTTTCTTGATTTGGTTGAGCTTCTCGGTGATATGAATGGGTAGGCGAATCGTGCGCGCCTGCTGGGCGATGGCGCGGGTGATCGCTTGACGAATCCACCAATAAGCATAGGTGGAGAATTTGTAGCCGCGCATGGGGTCAAATTTCTCGACTCCCCGTTCGAGTCCTAGGGTGCCTTCCTGAATCAGATCCAAAAATTCCAGATTGCGCTTTTGGTATTTTTTGGCGATGGCGACGACTAAACGCAAGTTCGCTTCGATCATCTTTCGCTTGGCTCGCTGACCCCGAACGATCGCCCCGCGAAGTTCGGATTCTTCTAGAGAGACTTGCGCCGCCCATTCAGACAAAGTCGGCTCGCGATCGATTTTCTGACGTAGAGACTCTTTGGCGTCGAGCAATTTCACCATTGCTTGAACCTGCTTGCCCAAAACAATTTCTTGCTCGTGGGTGAGCAACGGGACTCGCCCGATTTCATGCAGGTACGTCCGAACGGTATCGGCTTTGAATGTGGAGTGAGTATTTTTGAGATTAGCGTTGGCGATTGGCATGGGTAAGCTCTGAAGATAAACGACACCAAAGTTAGTTTGGGTTGACCCGCACTATGCGCGATCCACATCGGTGGAAAGCGTTCAATTTGGGGCAGTCATGGGACAAAAAAGAGGGTTGGGACGAAGTTGATAACGCGTGGCAGGAACTCGATCGAATCCCAATTCAAATCCTGCCACTAGCAGATCCACGCAACGATTACCGAACGAACTTGAAATCAGTATGAGTTTGTATAACCATCGTATCCTTCTCGTTTTGGGTCGTAAAGGTGGGGAAATCTACCCTTTAACCGCCCATACTGAAGTATTCCCCTACTTAGTACTACAACGATCGATCCAGGGTTTACGGAAATTACGCAGCAATGATTCGGATCGATCGAAATTCTCGAATTTCCCCACTTGAAGAGATTTTTTAGATCGCCTCAAAGCTAGTCAGACGTAAGGTTTTAGAGTTTTGTTCCTTCATCGGATCTCATGGAAATTTTGCAGATCGAACCTGAGAGAAATATTACAAAGTATTAAGTTAAGACTTGAAATCTAAACACCATGCTGGAAAATATCACTTGACTGCAAAATTAAGGGAAAATCCCTAATTTACATACACGCGGTAAATTTTCCTTTCTGGAGAAAGTAAAATCATGAGTATTGTCACGAAATCGATCGTGAATGCCGATGCTGAGGCTCGTTACCTCAGCCCTGGCGAATTGGATCGGATCAAAGGCTTTGTTTCCACCGGCGAACAGCGCCTGCGGATCGCCCAAGTTCTAACCGACAACCGCGAGCGGATTGTCAAAACAGCAGCCGACCAGCTCTTCCAGAAGCGTCCCGACGTTGTTTCCCCCGGCGGTAATGCCTACGGTGAAGAAATGACTGCGACCTGCTTGCGGGATATGGATTACTACCTGCGTCTGGTCACTTACGGTATCGTCGCCGGCGACGTGACTCCGATCGAAGAAATCGGAATCGTAGGCGTGCGCGAAATGTATCGCTCTTTGGGAACTTCCATCGATGCCGTTGCAGAAAGCGTTCGCTGCATGAAGTCGGTTGCGACCGGTTCTATGTCTGGCGAAGATGCGGCTGAAGCCGGTTCTTACTTCGACTACGTTATCGGTGCGATGCAATAAAGCATCCCCGAAATGAGAGTTTAGATTTTTTAAGAGATCTCAAATCTAAAGTCAAACTAGATTTAGCTAATTCTAAGGAAGCAAAATCATGCAAGACGCAATTACTGCCGTTATCAATGCCTCTGACGTTCAGGGTAAATACCTGGATGGCAGCGCTATGGACAAGCTCAAGGGCTACTTCCAAAGCGGTCAACTGCGGGTTCGGGCGGCGACTGCCATTAGCGCCAACGCCCCCACGATCGTCAAAGAAGCCGTTGCCAAGTCTTTGTTGTACTCCGATGTCACCCGTCCCGGTGGCAACATGTACACCACCCGTCGCTATGCTGCTTGCATCCGCGACATGGACTATTTCTTGCGCTACGCCACCTATGCAATGCTCGCAGGGGATCCTTCCATTCTCGACGAGCGCGTGCTCAACGGTTTGAAAGAAACCTACAATTCTTTGGGCGTGCCCATCGGAACTCTCGTGAGTGCCATTCAAGCGATGAAAGAAGTCACCGCTGGTTTGGTTGGCTCTGATGCCGGCAAAGAAATGGGTGTTTACTTCGACTACATTTGCTCGGGCTTGAGCTAACTCAACTCGAACGAGTCAGAATAAAAAACCCGCAACTTTATTTGCAAGTGTTTTTTGTCTGAATTCAGGTCTGGGAAGTCCAGAGTGAGTGCTAGACCTTAAAGGCTTATCCTTTCATCAGAAAAAAGATAAGTTTGAACCGCCTGGTATTGACTCTTGACTCCCAGACTTTGATATAGATTAAGATTTTACCCGACCCCAAAATAGCAGCCACCCCTAGTTTTTGGCTAAAGCTTAAAAAAGCGAGGCGAGTGGCTCGATCGTTGCTTTTTCGATGAACGATCGCTTTTAGAGATAAAATAAAAGTGTGGAAAAGCCTAAAAGAAAATAATTTTTAGGTAGTTCCCTGGGGCAACCATTAAATTCGAGCGTAGGCTGTAGGCGAAACCCAAATCAGCGCTTCGTCTGTGTTATTTCCACAAAAAACTTCCTAAAAAATATCTGCCGTTGCGCCGCAACGGAGTATCGAATTTCCCCATAACAATCAACGTTTTTTCAAAGAACTAGGAGACAAACCCATGCGAATGTTCAAGATTACGGCTTGCGTTCCCAGCCAAACTCGCATCCGAACTCAGCGAGAGCTGCAAAACACCTACTTCACCAAGCTCGTTCCCTACGATAACTGGTTCCGCGAGCAACAGCGCATTCAGAAAATGGGCGGCAAGATCGTCAAAGTCAAGCTCGCAACAGGCAAGCCCGGAGCCAGCACTGGACTGGCTTAAAAACGCTTCAAAATTAATAAGTCATCCATCGTTTTTAGAGGTCTTCGCGACCTCTTTTTTTTCAGAGAGATCGATTGTCGTTTTCTCTTAATTTTATGGTCAGGGATATTTCTCTTCTGTCACTTTCCGAGATTCGGACGAAATTCCATCGTTACAGCCAACGATATCTAACCAGAGAATCAGGGTTTTGCTCCCCCAGCCTCCCCTGCACGCAGCGCTATAGGTGATAGTCTAAAGAACATAAATTATCCAATTTCAACGTTCATGTTCGCGAATCTACGTCGTTTGGTTCCTTTCTTCGATGCCGCCGTGTCGGATTGGGCATGGGAAGCTCGCGTGCTGAGCTGGCTGACGGGTGTGTGGCTGGTGATGGGCTTAATCGTCTTATTTTCTGCATCCTATCCCACCGCTAGCCTGGAGCATGGAGATGGAATGTACTACTTCAAGCGCCAACTCATTTGGGCGGTTGTCGGCTCGATCGGATTTTGGATCGTGGTGCGGACTCCTCTGACGTATTTGCTAGGAATCGCGCGTTGGTTTCTACTGTTGATTTTCATTCTCCTGGGATTAATTTTGGTGCCCGGTGTCGGAACCACAGTCAATGGAGCAACGCGCTGGATCTCGATCGGCTCGATTCCCATCCAGCCCTCGGAACTGCTCAAACCTTTTCTGATTCTCCAAGCCGCAAAAATCTTTGGTCGATGGAACCAGCTTAGAGTCCAACATCGTTTTACTTGGTTGGGAATCTGGGGGTTAATGTTGGTTCTGATTTTGTTGCAGCCGAACTTGAGTACGACGGGGTTGTGCGGGATGATGCTGTGGCTGATGGCACTGGCGGCAGGACTTCCTTATAAGATGTTGGGAGGAACGGCTTTGAGCGGGGCGCTCTTAGCTGGGATTAGCATCGCGTTTAAGGAATACCAGCGACGGCGAATTCTCTCTTTTCTCAATCCCTGGGC
>NZ_JADEXN010000243.1 GCF_015207075.1 Zarconia navalis LEGE 11467 | reverse complement strand
CACCGGACTCAGGGCGCTGGTGGCATCTTGCACCAAACTGCCCCCACCCCAGATAAATACATCCGATTCCCGCAGCAACTGAAACGAGGCGATGGATTTGCGAGGATAGGTCGGAACCTGGTAGCGATCGCGGGTTTGCTTGGGATTTCCCGAAAGAACGACCGGCTGCACCTGGGGGGGCAACATTTGCAGTAGCGAGGCGAGTAAGGCCTCGTCCCCTCCGTTCCCCATGCCGTAGTAGCCGCACAACACCGCCCGAATTTTCGCCATGACCCTACCCGCTCGAAATCCGAGCTAATGTTTGAGCTAATTTGCGTACAATACGTTTATTCGATATCCTGCACCCTGTCAACTCGATCGCGTTGCTGGCAGTTGAGCATTCTATGGAGGGGACGAGTGAAGCTGAGCGATCGCGATGGGTTTGCCGTGGTTCCTCTCGGCAGCAGCACTGCCCTTCGCGCCTGGGTCGGTTTTCGATCGAAAACTAAGGTTCGCGCCACCTAACTCATCTAGCAAAATGTCACTTTTGTCAACCATTTTTTAGCAACTCTCTCGTTTTTTCGATCCAATTTACTCAATCTAACTTCAAGTCCCATGCACGCCCTTTCTATTCCCACCTGGATGATTCATATTTCTAGTGTTATCGAGTGGATCGCCGCCATGTGGCTGATTTGGATTTATAGCGAAGTCACCCAAGATCGAGCTTGGCAATGGCTATCTTTGGGTATGATACCCGCATTAATTAGTGCCATGTGTGCCTGTACTTGGCACTTTTTTGACAATCCCGAATCTCTCGAATGGCTGGTGACGTTGCAAGCAGCCATGACCGTTCTCGGTAACTGTACCCTCTGCGCGGCAGCCTGGTGGATTTGGCGACAAAAACAACCTCGCGAATCTTGATGCTGTTTTTTATGTCAGTTTTCCAATGCCTTCGATCGAGCCAAAGACAAACTCCCCACAGCGATCGAAAATAGGTTTAAATTCGTTTAATAAATTGCAATTAATTCATGAAGTTATGATTTCAAAAGATACTTTATTTGCCGTTTCCCTATTTCCCTATCTCGGCTTTTTGTATTTCCTCACGAAATCAAATCGAACCCCTCGATTAGCCCTAATCGGGTTTTATTTACTCTTACTATTTGTCGCCATTACCATTCCCGCCGGAATTTACGCCAAAGTTGCCTATGGAGAATCCTTAGCCAACGTCGATTGGCTCCATGGAAGTGCCGAGTTTTTCTTAACCCTCTCCAATATCCTCGTGGTGTTAGGCTTTCGAGAAGCCATCTTCGATCGTCAAAGCTCAAAAGAGTCATGATTCATTGTTAATTCGGAACCCGAATTCGCCCCCTTATATCAAGTTCGGATAATTCGTTTAATTAATTCGCGCGCGATGGTCGAATATCTTCTCTAATTTTCTCCCCCAGCTCACTTCACGATGAATGAGAAGTATTCAACCGAACTTGATATTACTCTCTGCCTTGTCTCCCTTATCTCCCCTGCCTCCCCTGCCTCCCCCTCTCCTTTCCGAACTCCGCGCCTCCGCGCTTCCGAATTCTCCCCAAAAAGGTACGGCAATTGCGATCGCCCCAAGAGGCAAGAACCGAACCCGTCTTCATCCCCCTCTGGGCTACTCTAGAACTAACATCAGCGTCAATTCTGAAGACATCCGAAAAAAAACTCTAAACTAACTTGTAGTAACCCGCAGGACGAAAAAGTTCATGGCCGCAACTGACTTTAAAGACTATTACGCCATTCTGGGAGTGAGCAAGAATGCGAGCGAGGCAGATATCAAAAAAGCCTTTCGCAAGCTCGCACGCAAGTATCACCCGGACATGAACCCCGACAACAAGCAAGCGGAAGCCAAGTTTAAAGAAGTCAGCGAAGCCTACGAAGTCCTGTCCGATACCGATAAGCGCAACAAGTACGATCGCTTCGGTCAATATTGGAAGCAAGCAGGCAGTGCCAGTCCGGGGTCGAGAAGTCGTACTGGGGTTGGGTCGAATGTCGGCAACTTCGACTTTGGTCAGTATGACAACTTTGACGAGTTTATCAATGAGTTGCTCGGAAACTTTGGAGGTGGTCGCACCAATAACAACACGCGCAACCGCTGGTCGTATTCGACAAACGGTGCGAGTAACAATGGATTTGGGGGGTTTGGTGGATACGAAGATTTCGCCAGCTACGCCAACGGCGCGACGAAAAATACCAGTAAGACGAGCGCGAAAAGCCCCTCGGGAACTTCTCTCGATCGCGAAGCAACCCTGAGTTTGACCTTTGCGGAAGCTTTTGCGGGAGTTCGCAAGCGTCTGAATTTAGGGAGTGAAACCATCAACGTGCGCATTCCCGCCGGTGCGAAGTCCGGCTCTCGAGTGCGAGTAAAAGGGAAAGGCAAACGGGATGGTTACGGACGACAAGGAGATTTGTACCTGAACGTTGAATTGCAATCCCATAGGTTTTTCCAATTTGAAGGGGATAACCTGGTGTGCGAAGTTCCGATCTCACCAGATGAAGCGGTCTTGGGGGCCCAAATCGACGTACCGACCCCCGATGGTACGGTAACAGTGAACGTCCCGGCGGGAGTGAGATCGGGTCAATCCCTACGACTGCGGGGGAAAGGTTGGCCCAAACCCAAAGGTGGAGGACGCAGCGATCAATTGGTTCGACTGACCATCGTCCCCCCCAAATCCTTGAACGCCACAGAACGAGAGTACTATCAAAAAATTCGCGATAGCCGCAGTGTCGATCCTCGCAAAGACATACAAAATATCAGATTGTAATCAGTCGGGATGAGATCGATCGCAGTTGGACTGCGGCTGCCAAGGAGAATGAGTTAGATTTCCCGATGCAACCACCAGCTCGATTTCGCCCCCGTCGTTCCTTTTCCATCCCGTGGCTTCGACTAACGGTACAGTGGGTGTAGATGAGACCTCGGGTTCGGCATCCGTAATATTTGGGGTCAGAGGGCTGTCGATTTCTCCCAAACGAGTATCTCGCCACACCGTAGGAAGTTGCAGGATTTGAGTCGGGTCTGGTGGTAGTCCGCCATTGCCGGTGATGGCAAAGCGACTGCGGGTGGCCAGCTTGCAACTATCTTGAACCTGGGTATTGGGATTGAGGGGTTCTGTATTCAGCCTCACCAGTCCCGATGCCCGATCGTCGATCGGGTTATTGATGGAGACAACGCCATCAACACCAAATTGAGAACTCGCCGTAACGTTGCTATCGGCAGAAACGAAAAGTCCGCTGGTGGTAACTTGGATATTGCCACCAGCCCCTTCAAAAGCATTGGCGACGATCTTGCTGTTTTCGAGCAGAGCGATGGTATCGGTATCGAGAGTCACGTTGCCGCCACTTCCGGTTCCCCCTGCTTCTGCTGTAATTTGGCTGCCGTCGCGCAATTGAATCGTCGATCCGCTCAAGCTGAGGTTTCCTCCTTCACCCGAGTTAGTAGCGGCCGTAATTCCCCCATTACCATCAAGCAATATCGAGCGAGCATTCACCTCGATGGTTCCTGCATCTCCAATACCTTGATTAGTCACAGAAATCGATGCTCTATCCGTTACGTTCAAAGAAGGAGTGTTAATGACGACGCTGCCTCCTGTCCCTTCAGGAACGATGGAAGAAGAAAGACCGAGCAAAACAACCGCAGAGCGAATTTGACTAGAATTCCTCGCCCCTAGAGCGCGACCGCTTACACTCACGGATTCTGAGGCATCGATCGTTACGCTTCCAGCATTTCCCCGACCGAGACTCGAACTCGACACCAAGCCGCTATTGCGAACTGCTAAGGTGCGAGTATTGATGGTCAGATCCCCTGCATTCCCCGAAAATAAACTCGAAGTGGAGAGAACGGTAGGACGAAAGCTATTAGTGCCACTAATCTCAATGCGATCGGCATCAATATCGAGGCTTCCCCCGACACCATTACCTCGAGTGACACTACCAATTGCCGCCCCGTTCGTTAGAGATAAATGCGGGGTAGACACAGTGACATCTCCTCCGACTCCCGTAGACTGAGTATTTGAAAAAATATCTAATAGTAAGTTCGTCGTATTGATTCTATTGAGACCTGTAAGGGTAAAATCTCTCACTTCCACGAACTCAGAAGTTTGAATCTCAATATCGCCGCTCTGACCGGTTCCAAAAGCTTGGTTGGAAATGCCACCTCCCTCTCGAACGATTAAGCGACCCGAAGACAGGGTAATATTGCTGCTAGCCCCTGTTGCTAGGGCTTCGCCGAAAATGCCACTGCGAATTTCGCTGATGGGATCGTACCCGACGATATCCACTAAGCCGGAGGCCTCGATACGAATCTCGCCTCCAGCTTGAGTGCCTTGGTTTTGACTTAAAAGCAAAGAACTCTCGGAAAACAAGATCTGCCCGCCTCGGATCTGAATTCCCCCGGCTGAATTGCTACTGACATCGACTAAGGATTGTTGTTGGAGGTGAATATCTCCCAAACGGGTCACCTGAGAGTAGTCGAGGGTAAATCCCCCATCGATCGGAGCGATCGTCGCCAATCCCTCCCGGACGCTGCCGAGTTCGACTCGTCCTCCTGCTGCACTGAGCACCGCACCTGTCAAAGTCACGTCCCCACCAATAAACGCGAGCGTTCTGCCCGGTTGGACCCGCAATCCCTCCCTAGTGTTACTGCGATCGATTTCTCGGGGCGAAGCACTGAGTTGGTGTCCGTTGCCCGATACGATCGTACCTCCGGGATTCGGCCCCATTTGCAATCCCACGGGTACGTTCACCATGAGTAGGGGCGGCGCGTTGGCATCCTTTGCACTGTAGAAACTCCCATCTTCAAACAGCAAACGATCGGCGGTACTGCCGAGAAACGAACCGCCGATCTCCAGCCGCGCGTTGGACCCAAATTGCAGGCCGTTGGGGTTAATCAAAAACAGGTTTGCCGTTCCGTTGGCACGAATCAACCCGTCGATGTCGGAAATATTCCCTCCGGTGACGCGGGTGATGATGTTATCGATGGCGATCGCATTATTGAAAAAGGCTTCGCTTCCGGTGAGGAGGGAAAAGTCTTGGAAGCTGTGGAAGAGATTCGTCCCCGCTTCCGTTCCCCCCTCGATGGTGATGGTGTTGCCATTGGGAAGAACCACTGAATTGTTGGGTAAAGTGGTGTCGGGGATAATCTGCGCCTGTCCGGGTACGGCGACCAGTCCCAAAGCTAAGATAATCATAGATGTGAGTCGAGAACTCGTTTGGGATTTAGTCATATATGCACTGAGGTTGAATCGATCTGGTAAGGTTCGAGTAATTCGATAGAGGTTCGGTTTTTTATTTTTAAAGCCCCTGACACTCAAAAAAAAACAACACTCAACCGTCCATCGGTCTCAAAGTTGTCCCAACTTAACCTAACTCTATTTTCGCGTTTTGTATCCTCCAACGGCTAACCCAAAATCTGTCTGCCAAATTTTGGGTTAGCTGTTAGATAAAGCCACACAACAAACCCGATCGAGCCGACTATATCTAATACGTTGCTTGCGAGATCGTCCGAGCGATCGTCCGAGCAACTTCTGGATTTTCCCAATAACTGCCGTGGGCATTTCCGCCGTTAATAAGAGCAAGAAATGTAGATTTTACAGGTTTGGCAAGCAATTCTAGCAACCCGGAACCCGATGTTAAAATGTCGGCGATGTCAATATATTGCTCGCCGCGATCGACGAGTTTGGGGATAACTTCCTCTAGGGGAAGACCGATAGGATCGCCGGGATGAATGAAGTTGCGCCAGGGCAGTTTCGACCCATCCTGACAAACATTTTTCAACAACTGTTCCAACCGGGGACTGATATCGTGAGAACTGCCAGCATTGGTTCTTCCCACCATCGTAATCAAACTAAATAAGGCAATGGGAGAACCCATAGTATGAATGCTCGCCAGGCGAATTCCGTCCGGTGAATTGGGAGGAACGCCAAAGATATTGCGGCGAATTTTTTCGATGCTTTTATGTCCGGAAATTTCAGGATTGTCCCAGCGACTGGCAAATAGCATATCGAATAAAACCACCGTTCCCCAACTATGGGTAACCAGATGCAGGCGATCTTTAGGTTGATATCCCTGCAAGCATTCAAATGCCTGTTCTTGGAGTTGCATAACGGCTTCGGAGCCGACGTGACGGCTGATATAAAGTGCTGCATCGCCGATAAATTGCATCAGTTGTTGGGAGCGAAAATCTTTAAACCAAAAGTTTTTCCACGCCGGTGCTTTATTAATCCAAGGGCGAAATTCCTCCAAGACTTCATCGCTGACATTTGCCCAATAGAGTGGCACTTTTTGTAACTTGCAAGAGGGTAGCTCTGCTTGGATTAAATTAAATAATCGATCGGCATAACGATAACTTTTTTGTCGTTCGTTGGCAGCGGACTCCCTCACGCTGACTCCGTGAACGAAAAGAATATAATCAGTGGGTTGAGAAGGCATTGAGATCGATAATTCTCGCAGTTTACTTCATGGCTCGATTTCGAGGCAAAATTGTCAGAATCAATACATGAATTTTGCCCCGACAGACTCGATATCATTCTTTTTTAAGATTTAAGTGAGTATTTATCGAGCATCTCAGTTGGATTTTGACGATCTAATTTTACTCTTGAGGCGGACGAAAATGATTACGACTTAATGTTTCGATATTCTTGGCTGAGTCTTTGAATGTAACTGAATTTACCCAAGTTTCTCAAAAAGAATCGCAGCAAGCGATCGGGCACTAGCTGCGATTTTGGGCGATCGGTCTAATCCCTCAGTAGAGAATTGAGAGGGGAATTCTAGCAGTCGCCATATCGGTTAGGTCAAAATTGACTGTGGGCTTCGGGGGCAGCGGTCGGACCCCGATGGCGCGCAAGAGGTCAGACCCCGCATGGCGCGCAAGACGTAAGGGAACGCCGACCGTTGGGGAGGGAAGACCTCGGCAAAATTACACAATTGTCAGGTTTTGTCCGCGCCCGCCCAGTGGTGTCAACTTAAACAATTTGGTTGTGTCAATTTGGTTGTGTCAAGAGTCAAAGATATGCTCCCGCACACCAAGTCCTGACCCGATAGGAAGGTCTATTTACGATTTCACTCTTGTACGCGGGGGGTTTGGGGGGAGACCCCCCGCTGGGCCGGGTTTTCAGTTGATGATTGACAAGGTTGACAAAGTGAATACAACCTTAACTTGTCAATAATGGCGCCCGCCCTGGCAGTTGCTATAAAAAACCTTAAAACCACTCGGCGTGGAAAGATTCACCCCGTGCTTTGTCAGTCCGTTCGTAAGTGTGCGCCCCAAAGTAGTCGCGCTGGGCTTGGGTGAGGTTTTGAGGCAGAACCGCGCGCCGATAGCTATCGAAGTAATCCAAAGATGCACTAAAAGCCGGGACGGGAACGCCCAAGGTATTTGCCGTGGAGAGGACTTCGCGCCATGCCGTTTGGCGATCGAGAATTGTTTGTTTGAACTCAGGGGCCAGTAGCAGGTTGGCCAGGTTGGGATTCTCGTCGTAAGCTTTTTTGATTTTGTCGAGGAATCCGGCTTTGGTGATGCAGCCGCCTTT
>NZ_JADEXN010000242.1 GCF_015207075.1 Zarconia navalis LEGE 11467 | reverse complement strand
ACCATGCCCCAGCGACGAATATCCCAGACCTCCCAAACCCATTCCCCTTCCCTGGCCGATTCCCCCCAAACCCATCGGTCCGCCGGATGTGACGACTTTAGCTATTGGTGAAGAAGGTGGCGATCCCATCGATCTTTGGTAGCTTTATCTTTACTGTTATAGTCTGAAAATTATAATGTCTACCTCGGCATTTAAACCAGACAACTGACTTCTAAAAGTCTACTCCTAATACTCGGCGGTACTATGTCTTGGTACTGCTTTTTTTTCGATCGGGCGATCGAATTTATATTTTTACCTAGATTTACTGCCAAAATGGCACCTAGATATCCTGTAAGTTTAGTTTAATAATAAAAACCAATCTAAAATAGATTTTTTGCCGTTTGCTTCGATTGAAAATTAATCCTATTTATTATTTATAAATCAAGACACTTAAGGTTGATTTTGCAACTAATACTTAACTTTAATGTTAGTACTAAAAGATTCTATTAACACGGCTATTCAAGAGTATAAAAGGGGAAATCTGGTCGAAGCGCAAACCCGATCGGAGGAAATTCTTGAAAAAGATCCACATCATATTGATATATTGATGCTACTGGCGGCGATCGCTCAGAAGAAGTGTCAATTCGATCGGGCGGAATCTTTGTATCGCCAAATCATAGAGATTCAGCCCGACGGAATAATGGCATACGGTGCTTTAGGAGATTTATATCTGCTTCGGTATCAAAATCGATGGCAAGATGCGATCGAGGCTTACCAAAAAGTTTTAACTCTCAATCCCTCACCTAAAATTGCTTTAATTACCCATAATTATTTGGGAAAAGCATTTATCGAGTCTGGCAAAATCAAACAGGCGATCGCGGCCTATCAACAGGTAACTCAGATTCAGCCGAATATTTCGATCGGTCACTATAACTTAGGCAACGCGCTGGCGAAAGACCAACAATTTGACGAGGCGATCGAAGCTTATCAAAAAGCAATTTCATTGAGAGAAGATTATTACGAAGCTTATAGCAACTTAGGAAACCTATTAAAAGCACAAGGAAGATGTACTGAAGCGATCGCCGCTTATAAAAAAGCCATGGCGATCGAACCCAATTTTGAACGTCCTAGATTTGGAACTTTAACCAGTCAAATTCCGATTATTTATCAAAATATTGAAGAAATAGAAGCCAGTCGAAAAAACTACAGCCAATATCTACAAGTATTAGTCGATCGCTATCAAAACGCGACCTCTGAGGAACGGGCAATTTATGCAGATGCAGTGGGCACGTCCCAGCCCTTTTATTTGGCGTATCAAGGGTTGAACGATCGCCACTTACAACAACAATACGGACAGGCGATCGTCTCTTTGATGCACTCTCGATATCCTCAGTGGAGTCAGCCGCCAATGTTGCCTCCATTGCAGACAAATGAAAAGATTCGCGTTGGCATTGTTTCGGCTTTTTTCCACAGTCACTCAAATTGGAAAATTCCCATTCAGGGTTGGGTCGAAAATATAGATCGAAGCCGTTTTGAATTATTTGGATACTATTGCGAGCCAAAACCCGATATTCATACAAAAATAGCCGCTCGCTCTTTTGACCAATTTGAAATGGGACAGCGGTCTTTAGAGCAATGGTGTCAGCAAATTGAGAGCGATCGATTGCACGTTCTCATTTTTCCTGAATTTGGGATGAGTTCGATCGCATTACAACTGGGATGTTTGCGATTAGCTCCCATTCAAATGACATCTTGGGGGCATCCTCAAACCAGCGGTTTATCGACCATCGACTATTACTTGAGCAGCGATTTAATGGAACCGGAGAATGCTGCCAAAAACTATACCGAAGATGTGGTTCGGTTGCCCAACCTTTCGATTTTCTATGCCCCTCTCAAACTTAAACCCATCCAGATTTCTCGATCGGATATTGGCACCAAAGATGACGATATTCTGTTTTGGTGCTGTCAGTCTATCTATAAATACTTACCCCAAGACGATGATGTCTTTCCCAAAATAGCCCGATCGCTGCCCAACTCGAAGTTTATTTTTATTCAACATTCCCGAGGCAAATACGTCACCGATATTTTCTACGAACGTTTGAGGCGATCGTTCGCTCAATTCGGTTTAGATTCAACCCAATATTGCGTTTTCTTACCACGCATGAAAACCAGAGTTTTTGCCGGGGCGAGCGCTCTTGCAGATGTGTTTCTCGACAGTATCGGCTGGTCTGGATGTAATTCTACCCTAGAATCCCTCGACTACAATTTGCCGATCGTCACCCTCCCCAGAGACTTAATGCGCGGGCGACATACCCTGGCAGTTCTGAAAATGATGGGCATCGAAGAAACCATCGCCGCCGATAAAGACGATTACATCAAGATTGCCATTCGTTTGGGGCGCGACTTCAAATACCGTCAAGCTATTTCCGAGAAAGTAGCGGTCAACAAACACCGCGTTTACAGAGATTTAGAACCCGTTCGCGCCCTAGAAGATTTCCTCGCCCGTACTGTCGGCCAAAAAATCGATCGCCCAGGAGAAAGACGATGACAACGATTGCCAAAGCTTTGGAAGTTGCTGCCAAACACCATCACGGTAACCGCCTCACCCAAGCGGGTCGAGTTTACCGCCAAATTTTATCCCAACAACCCCACCAACCCAATGCCCTGTGGGGACTGGGGACGCTGGCGCAGCAAGCTGGTGAAGAGAAATCAGCAGAAGCATTGTTTAAAAGCGCCATCGAGTCTCAGCCGCAATTTGTCAAAGCTTGGTTTAGCCTGGGGAACCTGCTGCAAGTTCGAGGGCAACTCCCTGAAGCTGCGCAATGTTACCAACGCATTTTGGAGTTGGGGTTAGAAACGGCAGCCGTGCGGAATAATTTGGGTGATATCCGGCGAAAACAAGGGCAGTGGGAGGCGGCGATCGCCGAATATCAAAAAGCTCTCGAACTCGATCCCCACTGTACTGAAGCCGATTTAAGTTTGGGAAACGTGCTGTATGAAGTCGATCGGCTGCCCCTGGAGAAATATGCCAATTACGGGGCGCTCAATTGTGAGGCGGGTTGGGCGCGACAAAAAGCGGGAGATTCGATCGCCGCCATTGAATGTTACCAAAAAGCGATCGCTCTGGCTCCGGATTTGGCGATCGCCCATTACCGTTTGGGAAACATCCTTGCCATTCAAAATCGCCTCGAAGAAGCCCTTTCTTGCTATGGAAAAGTATTGGAATTGAGGGACTCTAAATCTGAGGAATCTGAGCAGGTGGGCGTTTGCCCTCGCTTGGCTTCTATTCGTGCGAATAGCATTCAACGGCAACTCGATAAAGCGAAGAAACCCGATCGATTGAAAATCGCTTTTATTTGCCAACCTGCGGTGATGACGATCTTTCCCAATCCGACAGATTCTCTGGGAATTTTAACCTACGAACTAGCGCGTTTGTTGGTTCGAGATTGCGATGTCACGGTGTACGTACCGGGTCGGGACTTTCGAGAAGAGCGACACGAGGAGGTGCTGTTTCGCTATATCCCCATTGCAGAAGATAGGGCGATCGAAGAAGCAATGGAGGTAACAATCGAGGAAACGGCGAACGAGTCTCCCGATATTCCATTGGTAGCATCGAGCCAGTATTTTCTCAGCTATATTTCCCGCATTGCTCGCCAGTTAAAAATCGATCGCATCGATATCGCTCATGTCTGGACGTTTTCTCAATTTGCGACCATTCTAAAATCGATCGAACCCAATCTCAAAACAGTTTTGCATCTCGGAGATGAATTGTTATTAAAGCTCGATAAATCTCTCGTCGAAAAACGATTAAAAAATATTGATTTAACGATTGCCTGTAGCGATTATATTACCGAGAAACTCAAACGAAAGTTTTCTAAAGTCTCATCCCAGTTTCAAACAATTTACAACGGAGCCAATGTCGATCGGTTTATTCAGCTCTCGAGTTTGAAAACTCCAAAAAATGTAAACAATAATCGCAAACGCTTGCTATTTATCGGTCGAGTTTCTCCAGAAAAAGGTTCTCACATTTTACTCGAAGCCTTTGGAAAAGTTCTCGATCGCTATCCGGAAATCGAACTCCACCTTGTCGGGCCCACTGGGGTAATCCCCCGTGAGTTTGGTATTGGAGTCAGCGACGATCCGACGGTGATGAAATTAGAAAAATTTCATCGAGAAGGGGCTTGGTCTGCTTATTTGAAAGAGTATCTTTCGCAGTTAAAAAAACAGTGGGGAGAGAAGATCCAGCAGCAAATTTTCTTCCCCGGCTTACTTCGGCAATTGCAACTTGTCGATTACTATCACGCCTCGGATATTTTCCTCTTTCCCTCAGTGTGGCACGAACCCTTCGGAATGCCGATTGTTGAGGCAATGGTGGCGGGAGTTCCCGTCATTGCAACTTGGGGTGGGGCATTTCCAGAACTCATCGAAGATGGCAAAACGGGTTTGCTCGTGGAACGGGGAAATATAGATGCTTTAGCCGGAGCGATTTCTCGATTGCTTGAAGATGACCAACTGCGAAAATCCATCGCCCGAACCGCCAGAGATCGCGCTCTCGATCGGTTTTCATTCGAGACAGTAACCGACGATCTTTTATACCAATACCAACAACTGGGTAAACGTCCCAAAATAGATTTTGCCCAGCCCGAATCGATCGCACTGATATAAGTTCGATCGAGAAGATTGAGATTTATCGCCACCGTTAAGAATTGAAAGGAGAGTATTTATATGGCCACGGTGTCCGAGGCTCTAAAACTTGCAAGTCAATACCATCGAGCCAATCGCTGTCTTCAAGCCGATCGAGTTTACCGGAAGGTTCTCGAGATTTCCCCCAATCAACCCGATGCCCTGTGCGGTTTAGGCGCGATCGCCGGTCAGTCGGGGGAATACGACAGTGCCGGGCGATGGTTGGATGCGGCCATCCGCGCTCACCCCGAGTCGGTGAAAGCCTGGTTTGGGTTGGGGAATCTGCATTCCATCCGAGGGCAGTTTGCCGACGCAGTTGCCGCCTACGAGCGCGTCATCGTCCTGGCACCGAATTTGGTCGCCGCCTACAACAACCTCGGTTACGCGCTGCAACAGCAGGGGGAATGGGAACGAGCGATCGCCACCTATCAAAAAGCCCTCGAACTCCAGCCCGACTGCACCGAAGCGGATGTAAATCTGGCAAACGCTCTCTACGCCAAGGGGCAGCTACCCCCCGACCGGCAACAAGGTTACGGGGTTGCCAATGCCGAGTTGGGGCAAGCCTGCCAGAAAGCGGGGGATGTGACAACGGCGATCGCCTATTACCGACAGGCGATCGCCATGCATCCCGAGTTGGCAGGAGTTCATCATAACTTGGCGGCCGCCCTCCAGGAACGGGGCCTGTTTGAAGAAGCCCTCGCATCCTACCAAACTGCCCTCGAACTCAACCCAGAAAATACCGAACTAGCGGACTTTCTCACGATTTACCAGTCGCTTCTTTAGGGTCGAGCAACTCCAGGTTCTTCCGAATAAACGGACGCAAATCTACAACTCAGACAGTACCTAGTCAAATGATTCAACTCCTACAGGGCAACCAACAGCGAGTTCGCTATCGCCACGGCGATATCAATATTTTGGGCAAAACCGATGCCGCACTCCCCGTCAGAAGATCGACCTATTCCCTCAACGGCAGTTCCCCGGTGCATTTTTATCTCGAATCCCACCCCACAGAAGGCCCAAAGTATCCCTGGGGAACCCGCACTCCGGCGGTTCTGCGACTGCGAGACCGACCCGGTCACTTTAATATCGAAATTCCCATCGATTCGCCCCACTTGCAAGATGGGTGGAATCAGATTGCCATCGAAATTGAAGATGGGGAGGGAATTCGGGAGATTCTCGAAGCGGACTTTATTTGGGATTCTCATCCGGTATCCCTACCTTTGGACTTACGGGATTTGCGCGACTTCGAGAGTATTCAGGATATTGCCCAAGTGGTGGATGGAGACTTCGAGATCGATCGGGAAAAAAATGCGATCGTTTCTCGTTCTCCCGTCGGTTCCGATATTTTGCTCCTCCTCGGTTCTCCCCACCGCAGCCAAGAAGCCACCTACGACGTAAGATTTGGCGAATTCGGTAAAGGCTGGTGCGTTCTGGGATTGAGCGATTTTTTTGCTGCCCACGTCTCCCAATCCCCAGATTTGGGCATCAAACCCGGATACGCCACCGCCGGACTAGCCACCCTCGATTATCGGGGACGGCCCCAGATTTGGATTGCCTGGGGAGATAGCCTGTACGACAAGGAAGATACCTGGGTGATTCAGACGAACAAAGATCGAAAACTGCCGATTCGATCGGGTGTGACCTACTGCGTTCGCCACCAAGTCATCCTGGATGCCGGTTTCAGTTGCGCCCGCTTCCGGATTTGGAAGAAAGGCAATCGAGAACCGGATATATGGGTGTGTCAGGAGGATAATTTAGACCTCGACGCGCACCTTCCCAAAATCGAGCGCGCCTCTTTCGGTTTGTTTCAATATTGGGGACAGCCTACGCAATGGTCGAATATCCAAGTCAGGACGTTCGATTTAACACTAGAAGATTTGGGATTGCAGCCAAAAGTGGCGGTCGCCGTTTGAAGCCACATAGACGGAACAGAAGAAGAGAATAAGTCATGAGTAATAAGTCTGATGCAGTTAGCTTAAAAAAGATAGGATGAAGCTTCTCGATGAATGAAAAGTCAAAGTCAAACTCATTTTTTGAATCCTTTGCGCCTTGCCTAAAACCTGGAATCGAACTTATTACTTTTTACTTAAAACTTATTACTTGCAAACACACCCATGGAGACTCTGCCATCCCGACGATTTGAAGGAAAAACCGCTCTCCTGACTGGGGGAGGCAGCGGTATCGGTCGGGCGAGCGCGCTGCGGTTAGCCCTTGAAGGTGCATCCATCGCTTTGGTGGGACGGACGCTAGACAAACTGGTGAGCGTCTGTGAAGAAATCGAGGGGCTGGGAGGCAAAGCCATCCCTGTTCCCTGTGATGTCACCCGAGAAACCGACTGCCAAAAAGCGATCGCCCAACTGGCGCGTCAGTTTGAAGGTCTCGATGTGCTGGTGACGAGTGCGGGGATTCACGGTGGTAGTAAAACCGCGATCGATACCCCAGAAGAAGTATGGGACCTCACCCTCGATACCGATCTCAAAGGTGCGTATTTAATCTCTAAATTTGCGATTCCCCAAATGCATCGCCGGGGTGGCGGGGCGATCGTCCATATCTCCTCTATTGGCGGTCTGCGAGGGTCTCGGGAGGGGATAGCTTTTCAGGCGGCAAAAGGTGGGTTAATCAACCTCACCCGCCACATGGCCATCGCCCATGCCGCCGAAAATATCCGCACTAACTGCATCTGTCCGGGGGTCATTCTCACCCCAATGACCCAAAAGTGGCTCAGTAATCCTCAAGTCGATCGGGTCGTGCGATCGTGGCATCCCCTCAATCGCATCGGGCGGTCAGAAGAGGTGGCCGCCGCTGTGGCATTTCTCGCCTCCGAGGAAGCCTCATTTATCACCGGGGCGATTTTACCCGTGGATGGGGGGTATCTGGCGGCCGGGCCGGGGAGTCCGTAGGG
>NZ_JADEXN010000241.1 GCF_015207075.1 Zarconia navalis LEGE 11467 | reverse complement strand
CATTATCAGTCCAAATCCTTAGTCAAAGATGAACTATTAACGCGCATCAAAACCCATATCAAACTGGCAAATATTAGCACCGCTTACGGTCGCTTCGTCCCCCATGAATACTTGTATTTCCTGAGTCGGGAAAGCATTCTCGATGTCAAATTGGGCGACCACATCAGTAAGGAAATGGCGGTCATGTTTAGCGATATTCGCTCTTTTACCACCCTGGCTGAAAGCATGACCCCCCAGGAGAGTTTTAACTTTGTCAATGCTTACCTGCACGAAGTGTCTCCCGAAATTCGTAAAAATAACGGTTTGGTGGTCAAATATTTGGGAGATGGGGTGATGGCCGTGTTTCCCGATCGCGCAGACGATGCGGTGATTGCTGGGATTGCCAAGCTCGATAAAGTGCGACAATACAACCAGCGACGGCTCGAATCTGGCGATCGACCGATTAAAATTGGCATCGGCATTCACATCGGTCACGTGATGGTCGGAATTGTGGGAGAAGCGGGGCGCATGGAAGGCGATGCCCTTTCCGATAACGTTAATTTGACGGCCCGCTTGGAAGGTTTGACTAAGTTTTACGGCGTTTCGTTACTCATTTCCGAACAAGTGGTCAAGAAGATGCACGACCGCGAGAAATTCCAGTTTCGATTCCTCGATCGAGCCATCGTTAAAGGCAGAAGCGAACCGATTTCCATCTATGAAGTTCTCGATGGAGAACCCGAAGAAACCCGAAATCTTAAATTGAAAACCCAACCGGATTTCGAACGGGGTATCGAGTTTTATCGCCGAGGGGAATTGGAACCGGCTAAAGAGTTTTTCAATCGAGTTTTACAGGTGAATTCCCTCGACAAAACCGCCGAACTTTATCTCGAACGAATCGAGAGATTACAGCGGTTAGGGCTTCCCGAAGAGTGGAATGGCACTTGGCGATTTACTGAAAAGTAAACTCGTGAAAAAACAAGATTCGATCGAATTCACCAGATAAAGTGAAATTTAAAAGATCGTCAAAGTGCGCGCATTTTTGATTTAAAATTTGAAAGAAAAAATTTGAATTTAAAATTTCACTCTAACTCGATTACAAACTATTATCGCGTTTTCGATCGTCCGTCAACCAATCCATTAAATTTTCAGAATTTTTAAACTCAAACATGGCTTTTCCCAACTGCTCGAGTTGGTCGATGGGTAACTGTTGAATGAGTTCGTCTATGGGAGATTCTAGATCGCCAAATCGGTGTTTTATTTGACCGATAAGCAACTGCTCCAATCCCTGACGAAATCCTGCCTGAAATAGCCATTTTTCTAAGTCAGCGTGGCTTTCAAAATCTAATAATGCTTCGCTGAGTACCTCTAGCTGCTCTAAAGATAAGTCCCTAACTTGTTTTTCTAAATTTGGACTTAGCGGCCCAAAACGATGCTTGAGCTGTCGCAGCACTGTAACCACAATTCCCAAACCAATTCCTTGTTCGATGCCCTGTTCGATTCCTTGGGAAATGCCTTGAGCAATTCCTTGTTCGATCCCTTTTTCCATCCAACTCGTGACAATCTCCATAATTCCCTCCTGTGCTGTCAGTTGCATTCGATCGATTTCCGATTCAAAAACTTGTTCTTCTATAACATTTAAAGGTAAATAAGTATCGATTAATCCAGAAATAAGATGAGCGCGATCGAGATTTAAGTCTAATGAGGTCAGCATTCGCAGACATTCAGCTTTGACCCTCGGGCGTTCCTCCAGCGTCATCTGCATTTTGGCCATCAAAGCCGCTGCAACGGGATTGTGCCGATCGCGAAATTCTTGCCAGTTCAACCGAGGTAGGCAAATCGAGACAAAGCTAAATTCTAATACCTGCCGATCGGGAAACGTGACTCGATATCCATTGGTTTCTGAAGTTCGATCGCTCTGGTCTAAAAATACGACAATTGGGTAAATTGGGATAGCGTACTGTCGATCGAGTTCGACAACATCGTGAAACATTCGCCTCGCCAAACCGGTGCGATCGCTCGCGCGATGTTCGGTACGAATGAGGAAGCAAGTGGGGCGATCGCGAAACTGGACTCGGGCGATAAAATCCGTTTCCTCTCGATCGGAAACAATGTCACGGCTCGATACCTCCGGTTCCACAAACGCGATCGACTCGCGATCGACCTCCCCAGCCAAATGGGGCAAAAACAAGGCGATAAAGTCCCAAAAAAAGGTAGATAGCAACTCATTAAATAAGCGACCGCGCTCGATCGCTCGTTCCTGACGTTGATTCAATCGATCTCTCCTTAGAGGCGGATATTCAAGCCAATCTGTGAATGGGTGAGGTCTCCAAGCAAAACTCGCTGGCGATTCTGTGGAGGCGACACTCAAGCATAGCATCGACAGCCCGTTCTCCAACGGTAGCAAGGGTTTCCTTTTTGAACTTCCGCCACGGATGCAAGACGACAAAGGCGATCTCGCAGTGAAGATCGCCCGGACACTCCGAATCTGTCGTTTCTAACTTGCGATCGCAGGACTTACGCATCGCATACACAGTAAACTTAGTGGGGTGCTATTGGTGTCTCAACACACCCTACCAATAGAAGCTATAAGTATTGGATCGACAATAATCTCGATCTACAACAGGGCAAAATCTGTCGAATCGATCGCCCCTGCATTCACCCCTTGCAAGGTAACCGAGAGTCCGCCAGTCGCCGTAATTTGGGTATCGTTACCCACCTGAGCGAGCGTCACATCGGCAAAAGTCAACCCATCTCGCAAACCGATGATATCTACCCCATCGGTGAAGTCGGCCACCACATCGATACCATCACCCGCGCGGAAGTCAAAGCGATCGCCTCCCGCACCACCAATCAGGAGGTCGTCTCCCAGGTCGCCGCGCACAACATCATTTCCCACACCGCCGAGGACGATATCGTTATCGCGACCGCCGAAAAGTACGTCGTCGCCATCGTCGCCATCGAGGACATCCGCGCCGCTATTGCCAAAAAGGACATCATTTCCGGCGTTGCCATCTAGGGTATCGTTGCCGAAATCCCCCATCATCACATCAATTCCCGCACCGCCGGTTACCAAATCGTCGTCTTTCCCGGCAAAGATGAGGTCATCTCCCATTCCGCCATCGATAGTGTCATTTCCGGTGTTGCCAAAAATCAGATCGTTGCCATCGTTGCCATCGAGGCGATCGGCTTGAGCAAATCCCGCCATCGTATCATTGCCAACTAAGCCGCAGAATGAATTGGCATTTTCATCTCCAAGCAGCGAGTTATTCTCATCGTTGCCACAAATACCCGTCGCGGGGAAGTTCGGTAGCACGATTTCGAGTCGATCGAGGACGAGGCGAACGCCAGGTAAGGATTCCGGTGTCGCTGTTGGGTTGGCAGTGGGACTTTCCGATGTGGGATTTGAACTTGGGGGCGTTGTCGGTACTGCCGGATTCTGCGGTGTGGGAGACGGTTCGTTTGCAGGGGGTGTTGGAGTTGTTGGATTTTGTGATGTGGGAGATAGTCCGTTTGTAGGGATTGTTGGAGTCGTCGGATTCTGCGGTGCCGGAGTCGGTGCGATCGGAGGTGTTTCGATGCCCGTACCTTGGATATCGAAGGTGTAGGGGTTTTCGTCGCTGTCGTCGCTGGCAATGCTGACGGTGGCGGTGCGAGTTCCAACAGCCAAGGGGTCGAAGGCGATCTGGAATGTCGTATCTTCCCCAACTCCAACAGTTGCCGTGGGTAAAGCGGTGACGCTGAAATCAACAGCGTCCGTGCCATCGATCTCGACGAGGGGAGAACCGTCCAGGGTTAAGTTGACATTGCCTAGGTTAGCGATGTTGAAGGTGCGAACGACGGTTCCCCCAGCAATATTGGTACTGCCAAAATCGGTTCCATCGGTGGTCTCGGGAGTGGTATCGCCGCTGGCAATGGCGATACTGTTACCCGTGATGTCGATTTCGGGCGGATCGAATTCAAAGGCTCCAATATCGCGAGTGCCAACAGCGACAACTCCCCGTTGGTCGTCTGTCGTTGCCCCCGCACCAGAGGCATCGATCGCCGGAGAACCGGAGACGAGGGCGTGGTTTGCCGTCGAACCGCCGTTATTGGCAAGGGTGATATTGAGGACATCGGCAATCGTCAGTCCCGTAGTATCTAGAACGCTATCCAACCCCGTGCCGATATTGCCGTTCCCATTTCCAGTCAGAGTTCCGACGATATTGTTGTTGTTACCGTTGATGCCGTTTCCGGAAACATCGGGCGCGTCACCACTGATATCGGTATTACCGGCAATAATGCTGTTGCGAACGGTCAGCGTATTATCTTTATTGAAAATACCACCACCATCGCCACCGTTGTTATCGGCATCTGCGGTGTTATTGGTGATGGTAGAGTTTTCGATCGTTCCGCCTGTGCTAGTGTATACCCCGCCACCGTGATTGTTACTCGTATTGCCCGATACGGTGGAGTTGGTGAGGACGACATCGGTAGCGCCCAAAATACCGCCGCCAGATTCAACGCTAGTATTACCAGATACAGTAGAGTCAGTTAGAGTAAGGGTTTGTCCGCTAAGAATACCACCACCAAAAAAGGAACTAGTATTTCCAGAAACAGTAGAGTTGGTCAGTGTAACTGTGGCAAAGCCAAAAATCCCTCCCCCGGAGCTGTTGGCATTATTCTCTGACACAGTGGAGTTTGTCAGAGTAAGGTTGCCGCTACTGAGAATACCGGCACCTGCACCGCCATTATTAGTTGTATTACCGAAAACGCTGGAATTAGTCAGAGTGACATCGCTACTCCCAAAAATACCACCACCACCGTTACTAGCAGTATTCCCCGAGATGGTCGAGTTAGTCAGAGTGACAGCGCCATTACCAAAAAGACCTCCCCCACCGTACTTGCTGGTACTTTCTGAGATCGTCGAGTCGGTTACAGTAACGTTTGCGCTACTGTGAATACCACCACCACTGCCGTTGATACTAGAATTCCCCGAGACAGTGGAATTGATGAGAGTGACATCACCTTGACTTAAAATGCCTCCGCCGGTTTCTTGTGCCGTGTTACCCGAGACGGTGGAATTGATGAGGGTGACTGTTCGGTCGCTGGCAATGCCACCGCCAACCAAGTTCGCTGTATTCCCTGAAACGATGGAATTATTGAGGACGATATCCCCCGCGCTCAAAATTCCCCCACCTCTAAAGTTCTCTGTTCCCCCCGTCAATGTCAGTCCGGTAACGGTTAGGGGAACGTTTTGGGTAACGTGAATCACCCGAGATACTCCATTGGCATCGATCGCTAGGCTATCTGATCCAGATCCCGTGAGGCTTAGCTCTTCGGTAATTGCAAGTTTCCCTCTCGTCAGGGTGATGGTTCCAGTTAACCCTGGTGCGAACTGGATTTCGTCAGCTCCCGCATCTCCGGCAATGGAACCATCTACCGACGTGTTGGTATTGGCAGCTTGGATCGCTTCGCGGAGGGTCACTTGACCGTCTCCATTGACGTTATCGGCGAGGCTGGTAACAGTAATCGTTGCCATGGAAGTAAAATTTTGTAATTCGGAGTTGTCACTTGACTGGAGTCGATGACGATCCGCGCGGGTAGAATGCAGACCTTCCTTTCCGTTCTAACTTTGTAAACAGTCCCCTCGCCTCCGTAAAATTGCGTCAGTACAATTTCTCAAAAAAATAGGTTGAAGAAATTGTTTTGCCGATAAAATTGCGATTGACAAGATGACAAATCCATGCATGAAATACCGGCTCTCGAACCCATGCGCAGCGTCCATACGAGCAACTTTCCCAATCTCTTAAAACAGTTAGGAATTTCTCTGGTCGTCTCCACTTATCAAGCGGGAAAATTGATTCTTTTGCGCGCTGAAGAAAACTCGATAAATACCCATTTCAAAGTTTTCGATCGAGCGATGGGATTAGCAGTCGATCGGGAAAAAATGGCGATCGGCACGGCATATCAATTGTGGGAACTGCGCAATATTCCCGCCGTCGCCGATAAACTCGAACCGCCCGGAAAACACGATGCGTGTTACTTACCCAGAAGTATTCGGATTACGGGAGATATCGACGTTCACGAAATTGCCTATGCCAGCGAGCGATTGTGGTTTGTCAATACTCGCTTTTCGTGCCTGTGTACTCTCGATCGAAATCATAGTTTCGTTCCTCGTTGGAAACCACCATTTATTACTGCTTACGATCTTCGCGATCGCTGTCATTTAAATGGTTTGGGATTGCGAGAAAATCGCCCCAAATATGTGACGGCATTGGGCGAAACCGATACTCCCAACGGCTGGCGAGAAAACAAAGCCAGCGGCGGTATTTTAATGGATATCGACACTAGCGAAATTATCGCCCGCAACTTATCGATGCCCCATTCCCCCCGTTGGTATCGCGATAAATTGTGGGTTCTCGAATCGGGAAAAGGTAGCCTCGCAACCGTCGATTTAGCCACGGGAAACGTCACCACAGTTACCGAACTTCCCGGCTTTACGCGAGGTCTAGATTTTTACGGAAACATCGCCTTTATCGGTTTATCTCAAGTGCGAGAAACCGCCACTTTTAGCGGTCTGCCGATTACCCAAAAAGCGAGCGATCGCATTTGTGGCGTATGGGTGGTGAATATCGACACTGGAGAAACCATCGCCTTTTTGAAATTTGAAGATGCCGTCCAGGAAATATTTTCGGTTCGAGTATTACCCGGAATTATGTTTCCCGAGGTTATCGACTGGGATAAAGACTTGATGGCAAGTTCTTACGTTCTACCCGATGAAGCACTCGCCCAGGTTGTTCCGATGTCTCAAGAAGGCGAGTAGGGGCAAACCCCCCATGGTTGCTACCCGATGAAGCACTCGCCCAGGTTGTTCCCATGCCTCAAGAAGGCGAGTAGGGGCAAACCCCCCGTGGTTGACCCGTTAGCACAGAGACAGCCGGGGTAGGCACGGGGGCACTACCCCTACACCACGGCAAAATCTGTCGAATCGATCGCCCCTGCATTCACCCCTTGCAAGGTAACCGAGAGTCCGCCAGTCGCCGTAATTTGGGTATCGTTACCCACCTGGGCGATCGCTAATTGGGCGAAGGTCAGTCCCTCCCGAAGTCCAATGATATCTTGTCCGTCGGTAAAATCTGTAATAACGTTCGCGCCATCAATGGCGCGGAAATCAAAGCGATCGCTTCCTTCGCCCCCTGTCAGCAGATCGTTGCCCAAATCCCCACTGAGCAGGTCGTTTCCCGCACCGCCAAGCAGGGTATCGTTATCCTTTCCCCCCAATAACGTATCGTTGTCGTTACCCCCTTCGATCGAATCGTTGCCGCGATTTCCCCAAATCAGATCGTTACCATCGCCACCGGTAATGACATCGTTATCCCGTCCGGCAGCTATGATATCGTCGCCAATCATCCCATCGAGGCGATCGTTTCCAGCATTGCCAAACAATAAATCGTTGCGGTTGGTCCCCAGAACGGTATCATCTCCACCACGGGAAGCTGCTAGGGTTTGGGCGATGTAATTGGCATAGGCAGACACGCGGGTATCGGCGAGATATTCCCCAAAACTGGTATTGTCGGCATTGTCGATGTCCGCACTCGCTTGGAAACCGTAAGAT
>NZ_JADEXN010000240.1 GCF_015207075.1 Zarconia navalis LEGE 11467 | reverse complement strand
CCTTTACGGCTGGAATGGTCGATGCTGTGAGTATCTTGGGACTAGGCGGTGTGTTTACCTCGTTGATGACGGGAAATACGGTGCTCATTGGATTGAGTCTTGGTGGCGGCGCGGATTATGCTTCGGCATTCCGTTCATCTCTTGCGATCGCGTTTTTTCTGCTCGGGGCGGCCTTTGGGGGTCGGTGGGCAAAGCGCCGTATGAATGCGTCGCACCGTGCATGGTTATTGCCGATGGCGTATGCAGAATCAGGATTGCTGTTGGCTGCTGCGGTAATCGGATATGCGTTTGCTCGTGGCAGTGGCGATTCCTTACCAGAGGATGCCGTTTCGATCGCGATCGCGCTTACGGCAATGGCCATGGGGCTTCGCAGTGCCACCATCACTCGCCTTTCCGTGCCCGATATGAAAACTACCGTATTAACGCTAACCTTGACCGGTTTGGCAGCAGATTCACCACTCGGCGGCAATAATTCGCAACGCACATTACGCCGTATCGGCTCAGTGGTGCTTTTATCAAGCGGCGCATCAATCGGAGCGTTACTTTATAATCGATGGGGTGTTGCTGTGACGCTTGCCATCATGGCAGCGATCGTACTAGGTTCGACTCTGGCATTCTCTCTAACGGCTCAGGCAAAAGAAAGCCCTAAGAAATCGGGTTAAAAACGAAAGGTTGAGGGTGGTGAGATTTCGTGTTTGAAACTGCCCATTCTATTAGACCTCTTACATGAATGAATTAGCCTAACTCAGCTCGAAGTCGATCTTATTTTTATTTTTATATTTGTCTTCAGCTTTTAACGTTTCTTTTGATTTGAAGACTTTAAAAATTAACGAAATTAGTCCATTACAGAAATTATGACAGGCTACAGCGCCCTCAACATGCAGCAAAAACAGGCGATCGCGCAATACCTCCAGTCTCTTCCGAGTCTGGTTGAGTTGGATCGTGATGATGGAGTTGGCCTCAAGCGGGCACTGGGCAATTACTGGGGGCAGTTTTTACCTGAAGAGATCGATTCTGTGTAAGTCCAAGTTCGATGGAATACCTCGCGAATTTGCGCGATTGGGACTTGTGCAACGGCAACCGATGTAGAGGCTACCGGGAATACCCTCTGTCCGCTACGCTCCGCAAAACATCATAGATGGCGGCTTTGCGTAAGTTCTGGCGATGTGAGTCTACGTACACAAATCCCGTTTGTGTATCTGTGTAGTGCTTAGATGACAATAATTCCTTAATTGATTTAGACATTAGGGAATTACAGGCTTATGGCGATCGAATATGAAAATTTCCCACCTACAAATTATTGCAGGACGCGATCGCATCGCCACTGTTTTCGCCCTCCTGCTTATCGGCTTGAGTATTGCAATACTGGTTTCTTCGTGGAACCGAGACGTTAAAGCTTCCGCACATCCAGTCTCGAGCGATCGCGAATCGAGTTTCGAGCCACCTTCTAATGGTGCGCCCGGTTGGCGACGGGATGCCGCCAGTCGGTAGAAAACATCACAAAATCAAATATATTCCAAAATGGACACGAATCTTGATTTCAAATCTAAATTCTGGGTTGCTCCCGATCGAACCGCAACTTTCAAACCGATCGCCCAATTGAGTCAGCTTGCCTTTAAAACAAATATTCGTCAAACAGACTCTCGCATCACCTGCGAAATTATCCCAAATTGGTATCAGATGATGATATTTGCGAGCGGGTTTATCGCCGGTTTTGGTCTCGCCATCTGGCATTTTGATTTTTTAGAGATACCGAAATCTTCAATAATTTGCTTAGCAATTTCGTTCTTCTTCGTTTTCATTTTGGGATTATTGCAATGCGATCGAGAATCTTTAGAAATCGATCGAATGCATTTCTGTCTCGAACGAAAATGGATGGGTTTAACCTGGTTTCGAGTTTACGGTCGAACCGCTCATATTTTGAAGGTGGATGTATCCGTTCGTCACTCAGCCAAAGCAAAAACGACTTTAGTTATTTGGGAAGAAAGTTGCAAATATAAATTCGTTAAAAAACATTATTTTGGTTCGAGGCTGTCCGATCGAGACCGAGAAAATATTACGGCAAGGGTTAATTTATTCTTGAAAATTGAAAAGAATCAACGATTTTTATTATCTGCTCAAACAATAGCTTGACGAAAAAATGAAAAACTTATTATATCAAACCAACGATATTATTAGAGATCGCTATCGTATTGTTTCTCCCATCGGAGAAGGTTCCATGGGAACCACTTACGAAGCCGAAGACCTCACCAACTACCAACGGGTGGCGATAAAGGTGGTGTCTTTGCGTCAGACGCAGGACTGGAAGATTATCGAATTATTCGATCGCGAGGCGCGAGTACTGGCGAATTTGCAGCATCCGGGGATTCCCAAATATCTCGATCGCTTCGACGAGGATACCTCAACCGATCGCCGTTTTTATTTAGTGCAAGAGTTGGCGGTGGGAGAATCTTTGGCGGCGCTGGTGGAGAAGGGTTGGCAACCTGACGAACGTCGGGTGCGCAAGATGGCACTGCAACTGCTCGATATCCTCAATTACCTGCACCAGTTAACCCCCCCGGTGATTCACCGGGACATCAAACCGCAAAATATCATTCGCCATACCAACGACAAGCTGTATTTGGTAGATTTTGGCGCGGTGCAGGATGTTTACCGCAACACCCTCACCCGTGGCGGCACGTTTGTGGGCACGTTGGGATATATGCCCCACGAACAGTTTCGAGGACAAGTGGGGGCAGCGTCGGATTTGTACGCTTTGGGGGCGACGTTGCTATTTTTGCTGAGCGGGAAATCTCCAGCAGAACTGCCGCAAACACGGATGAAAATCGACTTTCACCGCCACGTTAATATTTCGCCGGCATTGAGTCAGTGGTTGGAGAAAATGCTCGCACCGGCGGTAGAAGATCGGTTTGCATCAGCCCGCGAGGCGATATCTGCACTCTCGCTTCCCTTAAAACCATCGGTACGTGAAGTGACATCTCATAACGGTCCGCGCGGTTCTCGAATTTCACTAATGACAACCGAAAACTCTTTGGTTTGCCTAATTCCACTCCATTGGAATTTAATTTTAAGCTTAACCACCATCACGATCGTTCTTAGTTTTTTTGCCTGGCCGATATTCATTTTGCTGGCAATACCATTTATATCTTTACTCGGCTCGCAATCTTTGTTTATCGATCGCCAAAAATTCATACTCAAAAAGCGATGGTTCGGTATATGTTTTCAGGAAATCAAAGGTCAGACGGCGGATATCAAGCTGGTGGATGTAGAAGTGACGCGGGGGTCGAAAGGCAAAACCCTCTTCAATTTAGTGATTTGGGAAGGCGTACGTAAATATAATTTTGGTGGCTTCATTAGTCAGTACGAGAAGAAATGGTTGGAAATCAGACTTTCTGAATTTTTGAATTTGCGCCGGCTGCAACCACTAGACATAGAAAGATCGGACAACTGCTCTAAACTCTCTTCCAGGGCGATCGCCTCTTTTAAGCCCAGAAAAAACTAACTGACTGCCCTAATTTGGCAATTTTTAAGTTTATTTTTATGAAAACAATGCTCGATTCACTACATCAAATCAACGATATTATTACCGATCGCTATCGAATTGCGGCTGTCATCGGAAAAGGCGCATTCGGTACGACATACGAAGCTGAAGACTTGAGCAACTACCAGCGGGTAGCGATAAAAGTTTTATCTCTACAACAAGCGGCGGACTGGAAAGCGATCGATCTATTTGAGAGAGAAGCCCAGGTTCTCGCCACTCTCAATCATCCATCAATTCCCAAATATTTAGATTACTTTCATCGAGATACATCCAGCGATCGCCAGTTTTATTTAGTTCAAGAATTAATTGAAGGAGAATCTTTAGCCGAACGGGTGCAAAAAGGATGGCGAGCGACTGAAGAACAAGTTTATCAAATTGGCGTACAAGTACTCGAAATTCTCAATTACCTACATCGCCTTTCTCCACCGGTAATTCACCGCGATATTAAACCCCAAAATATTATTCGTCGTCCCAACGGGCAAGTTTATTTAGTCGATTTTGGGGCAGTGCAGGATGTTTATCGCCATACCTTAGTTAGCGGTGGAACCTTTGTGGGAACGGTGGGATATATGCCCCCAGAACAGTTTCGAGGAAAAGCTTTTTTCGGCTCAGATTTGTATGCACTGGGGGCAACCTTACTCTTTTTATTCGCCCATCGTTCTCCGGACGAACTGCCTCAAAAGCGGATGAAAATTGACTTTCGCGATCGCATTCAAATGTCGCCAGCATTTGCAAGTTGGCTGGAAAAAATGCTAGAACCCGCCATTGAAGATCGCTATCACTCGGCGCAAGAAGCGTTGGGTGTTTTAGAAAACTTATACGATACGCCACCGCCGCTCAAAACGATGGGAACTATTTATATTCCCCGACCGGCCCATCAGCCTCCAAAAGGAAGTCAGCTAAAGATTCAACGTGACGATTGGTATTTAGTAATTCAATCTCGAACAAAAGCAAAGAATACTGCTTATTCGAGTCTAATTTTCTTGATTTCTTGGGTCGGTTTAATTGTGGTAATTGCTCTATTTTTGATGTTCCTAAGTCCAATTTTTTTCTTAATGATAGCAATTACCTGTATTCCCATCTTTGCTAGTGCTGCTCCGGGCAATAATCACTTTAATTTATTTGTCAATCAATCCGAGTTAAAAATCGAACATCCATTATGGTATAAGCAAACTAATGTTTCTATCCCTATCGATCGAATTCAAGATATCTATCTTGATGTTCAAACCAGTTTTAAGGGGATTAAAAAAATTAATTGCGCGATAAAAACCAGTTTCGATCGCCATGAATTTGGTTATGGATTGACACCGGTCGAAAAACAGTGGTTGGTGGATGAAGTTTCCGATTTTTTGACAACCGTACGTTCTTCCGATCGAGCTCCACAAAAATAACACTTGGGATCGGCTTATTTTTTGCGCGTGTTCAGGTACAACCAACGGGGTAGGCACAGGGGCACTACCTCGTTGGTTGTCATAATTGTCCTCTCCCGATCGACTCTTTGCGGGGTCGATGTTTGATGCAAACTGCTATAAATTCAGCGAGAATCCACGCCCAAATATAGAAATTTACCCAGAGATATTTTCCTAATCTTTCCACAACATAATGCCGCCGAGCAAGCCGGATACATTAGGGACAATTTTTGCATTTTCAGGTAGATCGAACTTAATTTTTTTGGTTTCTCCCCCGCCAATGTAGAGAGCATCGTAGTTAAACAATTTTTCCAGAGTTGCGATCGCCTTTTCTAAGCGCTGGTTCCACACCTTTTTCCCATTTCTATCCAACGCCGCGCGCCCCAATTGTTCCTCGTAGGTTTCTTTTTTGCGAAAGGGATGGTGTCCCATTTCCAAATTGGGAACCAGCCTACCGTTGATAAATAGTGCCGAACCGAACCCCGTCCCCAGAGTCACCACCAGTTCTACCCCTTTTCCAGAAATCGCGCCATAGCCTTGGATATCCGCATCGTTCGCCACCCGAATGGGTTTATCTAGGCGTTTTTGCAGCGTACTGGCGAGATCGAACTCCATCCAATCGGGATCGAGGTTGACGGCGGTGTAGGTGATGCCGTTGCGTACCACGCCGGGAAATCCCACCGATGCGCGATCGAACTCTCCCGCATCCTTTGCCAGTTGGACGATCGCCTCGATAACCGCATCGGGTTTGGGAGGTTGGGGGGTGGGAACCCGGAGGCGCTCGCTCAGCGGAGTTCCTGTCTCGTCGAGAACCATCACTTTCACTCCACTACCGCCAATATCGACGGCGAGGGTGCGCGTAGAGGAAGTTATGCGCTCGGTATCGGTCATGGGTATCAGCCTTGAGTTCTTGGATTAGTATATGACTCGACGCGATAATTTTGTTAAACCGGATTAGAACCGTTCGTCCGATCGGGGTAGCGATAATGAAATGTGGGGCCTTTCACAGACGGATTCCAACCTCGTACGATGGCATTTTTGATGCAGATTTCAATAATTTTCGGTGTAACTGCATTGTTCCCCATTCCGAGCCGATCGCGATCGATTTGAGAGACCCAATCGCTAATTTTGTTAAAAAAGATACAAAGCGGGAGTCGAAAATTGATACACTGAACCTCAACATCGTTGAAAAAAAGAAATAATTTTGTTAGCTTCAAAAATTTGAACGATGTTGAAAAACTTAAAAAATAGCTTCTAGGGTTCCGGTTAAAATTCGGTTTATTTTCTAAATTTTAACGTCTGGTCCGAGAGAAGCCGGTCGCTTTATTCGATCGAAGCGATTACACGGCGGGAAAAAAGCCCGGGAGAAGGATACAGCAGAAAAATTCTGTTGTTACTTTTTCGGGTTTTTTTGCATTTTAAAAGTTTGCGACCCAACATTCCCAATCCTCAGAGTTTAATGACAGATCCACCGATTTTTGGGCGACCTAATTCCGAAGCCCAAGAAGCCCTGAACAAAGAAGCCCGATTACCCCTAACCGGCTGGCAGCAAGAAGTCGATCGCGGCTTAGAATACGGACTCGAAGCCGCCCAAAGCATTCGCGATCGCACCATTCCCACCTTCTCGCGAGGGGAACTCCCCCACTACGCCGGGATTAACACTTTCCTCAAAGCCCCCTATCTCGAAGATGTGCGCCAAGTGGGGAACTACGATGTGGCAATTGTCGGCGTTCCCCACGATTCCGGCACCACCTACCGTCCCGGTACTCGTTTCGGCCCCCAAGGCATTCGACGCATTTCCGCGCTGTACACCCCCTATAACTTCGAGCTGGGAGTGGATTTGCGCGAGCAAATTACCCTGTGCGACGTGGGGGATATTTTCACGATTCCCGCCAATAACGAAAAGTCTTTCGACCAAATTTCTAAAGGCATCGCCCACGTTTTCAGTTCCGGGGCATTGCCGATTATTTTAGGCGGCGACCATTCCATCGGCTATCCCACCGTTCGGGGAATTTGTCGCCATTTAGGAGATAAAAAAGTCGGGATTATTCACTTCGATCGCCATGTGGATACCCAAGAAACCGACCTCGACGAACGGATGCACACTTGCCCCTGGTTTCACGCGACAAATATCAAAAATGCCCCCCCCAAAAACCTGGTTCAACTCGGCATTGGCGGCTGGCAGGTTCCCCGGCAAGGGGTGAAAGTTTGCCGAGAACGGGCCACCAATATTCTCACCGTCACCGATATTACCGAAATGGGGCTAGATGCGGCAGTCGAGTACGCCTTAGAACGGGCCTTAGATGGTACAGATTGCGTGCATATCAGCTTCGATATCGACTGCATCGATGCCGGATTCGTCCCCGGAACCGGATGGCCCGAACCGGGCGGTTTGATGCCCCGCGAAGCCCTGTATTTACTCGGTAAAATCGTCCAACGGGCCCCCGTGTGCAGCATGGAAGTGGTGGAAGTGTCGCCGCCGTACGATATCAGCGATATCACCTCCCTGATGGCTACCCGCGTCATCTGCGATACCCTCGCTCATTTGGTGCTATCGAATCAAATTCCTCGCCAGCAAAAACCCGACTACATTCACCCCGAAGCCCAACCGGAATTGGAACTGTCTCTTATACACAACT
>NZ_JADEXN010000239.1 GCF_015207075.1 Zarconia navalis LEGE 11467 | reverse complement strand
GCAAATTGCCGCCCAGTTCAAAGGTCGCAATACCCAGAAAAAACTAGATGCGATCGCCCAAAACCTCGATCGTCTCGAATGGTTCGGTGTCGTCATCCCCCGAAAAGAAGGGGCGATCGTCTACTGGCAACAGGCTGGGTAGGGGTAGTGCCCCTGTGCCTACCCCGGCGATAAGGTGGGCAGTTGAGTGATGAGTATCGAAGTTAAATTCCCACTCAAAAAACTGCCCACCCGACAACGACGACTAACCCACCTAAGAATGCGGTTCCCCCAACAAAACCATCGAGCAATTGAGCTTCTTCATCACCTGAGTTGTCACGTCGCTCACCGCCAATCCCCCAGCGGTACGACGGCGGCGCGATCGCAACACCACCATATCCATCGATCGCGCCGCTTTGAGCATAATGTGCGCCACATCCTCGCCGGGAACCATGACGATATTCGATTCCACCGACCATCCCGGTTCTGCCAGAATTTGAGAAAGTTCCGTTTCAAATGCCGATAGCTGTTCGGCAGGGGTATGGCGATCGTAAACGTGCAGCAGCGTCACTCGGGCCTGGTTGGCATCGGCAAACAATTGGGCAAATCGTACCGTTTGCACTGCTTTGGGCAACAGATGTTTGACGGGAACGAGAATTTGGTGAATATCAACGGGATCGTCGAGCAGGCGCACCACCGCCACCGGACAATGGGAAGACCAAAACACGCTATCAATTAAATTGCCGAACAATCTGGCTCGCAATCCTTTCGCTTTGCTCCAACCCATGACAATCAAACTGGCATGATTTTCGCGAGCGGTGCGACTGATGCCATGAGCGATATCGTTATCGATGCGAATCTTGGGTTCTGCTTCCACACCAAATTCTTCACTCACCTGCACCGCTCGTTTGAGCAATCGTTCGGAACGTTGGAGTGAAACTTCTAAATCCGGTTCGTCCATGTGAATGTGTGCCGTGGCGATCGACAACGGGACGATCGTTCCCGACTCGTGACGAGCCAAAAGTGCCGCCATTTCCACTAAGTAACGCTCGGTGATCGGATTGTAAATCGGCACGACGACTTTGAAGGGGTACGTGCCGACAACGGGAGAATTGAATAGAGCGTCGATCGAGGATTCTGGGCGTTCGACGGTATCGGTGTCGGCAGGGGGACGAGCCAAGGGCAATCGGCTCGCAAATCGAGCGGTCATCACCGGTCCAGCGATCGACGTGACGAGCATCAGAACGATGGTGGTGTTAAACACCGACTCGGGAATTAAACCCGCATTCAAGCCCACCAAAGCCGCTGCTAGGGTAGCCGCCACCTGGGGTAATGACAGCGACCACATCGTCAGGGTTTCGTCCCAGTTATAGCCATAGAGCAATTTGGCAATACCGGCGGCAAGGAATTTCGCACCGAGCAACCCCCCGACGATCGCCAGTATCAGCCCCAAATCCTCTCTCAAACTGATTAAAAAGGCGGGAATATCCAGGAGCAACCCCATACCGACAAAGAAAAAGGGAATGAAGAGAGTGCTGCCGACAAACTCGACTTTTTCTTCCACTGGTCCCCGTCCCACCACGTCGTTGACGGCGAGTCCGGCAAGGAACGCTCCGACGATTTTATCGACGTTAATCGCTTGCGCCCCGACAGCGGCGAGAAACACCGCTAGTAACACGAATAAAAACTGATTCCCCTCTTCATCTCCGGTTCTGCGGAAGAATTCTTTGCCGGCCCAATCGAAACCAAATAATATCAACGCAGAATAGACCCCGAGGGCAACTAACTGGAGAATTAAATTGGTGGCGGAGAATTCCCCGGCGTGAATTGAGACGCAAATGGCGAGGACGAGCAACGCTGCGATATCGGTAAAAATGGTAGCCCCGACGGTGACGGTGATGGCTTGGTTGCCCACAACGCCCAATCGATTGACGATCGGATAGCCCAGGAGAGTGTGGGAGGCCATCAGAGAACCAATTAAAATCGATGCGTTCGGACTAAATCCAAACACCAGACCGATCGCGCTGCCGACGATGAGGGGAATCAGGAACGTCGCTATCCCAAATCCTAAAGACCGATCTTTGGTTTTGCGAAACTCCGCCAAATCGATTTCCAGTCCGGCGACAAACATCAGGTAAATTTTCCCGACATCCGAGAGCAGTTTCATGGTTTCCGACTTGGCATCGAGGATGCCCAAACCGTTGGAACCGAGGAGAATGCCCGTCACGAGCAATCCCACTAACCTCGGCAACCGCAACCGCTCGAAGATCGGTGGAACGATGAGGATGACCAGCAATAGGACGGTAAATCCAACCAGGGGACTATTGGGAATGCTTTGCAACACTGCGAGCATTATGACTTCTTTGGGTAAGGGTTGACGGGTGTAGAGATTATTCTGACATCAAAAACTGCCGTGCAGACCGATCGACATAAGTTTATAGATTAAAAGCTATTCTATTTTTATTTTGCATTTACTAAAGGTTATACTTGGTTTAGTATAGAAATGTAAAGTAAATACCGCATCTCATATTTCGATCGCAGATGCTTCTCGACACAGGGTCGCCTAATCCTCTTGAGAGCCATACAAGGCACTAAGGCACTGCCAGTCAGTCCCCCCTACTCCCAGAGATCGTATTTGGATCTGGGGAGATCGTAGAAGTATCGACGATCGAAAAAATAGAGCAATCGTGCGGTAATCCAATCTAGAACGAGCGGAGGACATTATTTTTGTTACACGCAACCCTGCATCAGCTAAAAGTCTTTGAAACCGTGGCTCGCCATTCGAGCTTTACCCGAGCCGCCGCCGAGTTGTCGATTTCTCAACCGACGGTGTCGAGCCAAGTCAAACAACTAACCAAAGCCATTGGTTTGCCACTGTTCGAGCAAATTGGCAAGCAGCTCTACCTGACCGACGTGGGTCGAGAATTGCTCGTCACCAGTCAAGGTGTTTTTGAGAAGCTCGATAACTTCGAGATGAAAGTTGCCGATTTTAAGGGAGCCAAGGAAGGAAAACTGCGACTGGCGGTGGTGACAACTGCCAAATATTTCGTCCCCCAACTCCTCGGTGCATTTTGTCAGCAATATCCCGCGATCGATATTTCTCTTCAGGTGACGAACCATCAAAAACTGAAGCGACGAATGCTCGAGAACGAAGACGATCTTTATATTCTCAGCCAACCGCCAGAGGATCTAGATTTACATCTTCAGGCTTTTTTAGACAATCCTTTAGTCGTAGTTGCCAGATCCGATTGCGAACTAGCGCGCAAAAAAAATATGCCGATCGAATATCTCGATCGAGAGAAATTCATTATGAGAGAACCAGGGTCGGGTACGAGACAGGCGATCGAAAAGCTATTTTCCAAGCATAAGATTTCAATCGAAGTTCGATTGGAACTCGGGAGCAACGAAGCTATTAAGCAAGCAATTTTAGGGGGGTTGGGAATTTCAATTTTATCCCAACATACATTACGCTACGAACTCGAAAGAGGAGAACTCGCAATACTCGATGTTCAAAAATTTCCCATTCAACGTCATTGGTACGTCGCTTACTTAGGGGGAAAACAATTATCTGTTGTCGCGCAAATGTTCTTGCAACATCTTCTAGCAAAGAGTCCCGAGTACGTCGAGTGTCTGAACCTCAAAATACCCGTCCCACAACGATAGGGGAAGACATTCGATCGTCGAGCGAACCCTCGAGGGTTATCGATTTTCCATTCTCAACGATCGACGGTTTTGTATTCAATGAGGCGGTTTTGTTTTTTCAAAAGCCGATTGAGAAAAAACTTAAGCTGTCCTAAAAAATTGGGAAATTTTCCGATCGTACAGAAGATTCCGTAGAGCGTGGCTTCATCTTTGGGTTTGCCAGTGGTTTGCAAATAACGAGTGACTCGATACGCCAACAGTGGATAACCGACCAATAAAAATAGACTCAAACCCTTCGTCGGCCAAGCCATTACCAGAGCTAGAAAGGGAATACAAAATCCCCACAGCCAGATGCTTTTAGTCTCCTTAACCCAATGGCGTTCTGGACTTTTCCCATGCACCCACGCTCCCTCAGCATAGGCATGACCCGCTCGGAGCATCCGCATCCACCACTGGCTAAAATGCATCATCCGAGCATCGTGCCGGGTCATTTCGGCATCCAGACGGAAAATTTTCCAGCCTTTCTGGCGCAGCCGCACGCACAATTCCGGTTCTTCCCCGGCAATTAAGCTTGGATTGAATCCTTCAACTTGACTCAAAGCCTCGACGCGCATCATCGAGTCTCCCCCACAAGCCTTTGTTTCGCCCACGGGGGTATCCCATTCCAGGTCGCACAGTCGGTTGTAAATGGACTGTTCGGGAAAACTTTCGCGACGACGACCGCAGACCACCGCCACTTCTGGTTTCGCAACCAATTCCGCCACTGCTCGATCGATCCATCTATCTGCAATTTCGCAGTCGCCATCGACAAATTGAACGAATTCGAGGTTGGGAACGGTTTGGCGCAGGAGATCGAAGCCCTCGTTCCGAGCGCGAGCGGCCGTAAACGGAACGCTCAGATCGAGTTCGACAACATCCACACCCAGCGATCGTGCCATTTCGACACTACCATCGGTGGAGCCGGAATCGACGTAGACAATTCGCGCCACCTTCCCCAGTGCAGATTTGAGGCATTGGCGCAGGCGTTCCCCTTCATTGCGTCCGATCGCCACCAGTCCGATTTTGGGCTGACTCTGACTCGAGCTGGGCTTGGGTTCCCCGGCGCGATCGGGAATGTTCGCTTCGGGATGGTTGTCTGTCACGGCAATCCTCCTTACTATCTTCAGTATTGGACTTCAGACGCGCGACGCGACTATCGCATCAGCTCTTGCACCCACTCTAACTGAGTTGTATCTCGAACGATTAAAAACACGCCCAAACCCAACAGCACTAGCATTCCCGATTGCATGAATCCATCTTGGATATGTACCGGAACGGGTTTGCCGCGCAATCCTTCCACAAGCAAAAAGAAAAGCTGACCGCCATCGAGTGCTGGCAGGGGCAAAATATTGATAATGGCTAAGTTAATGCTGATAATCGCGCCAAAGAGCAGTAAATTGAGGGCATCGGCTTTTGCGACTTCAGAACCCTGCTGAACGATTTTCACCGGGGAGGCTAACTGAGAGGCGGTATCGCCAAAATCCGTAATCAGTTGATAGAATCCTTGGGCAGTTCCCACAAAGATGGTTTGGAAGCGCTCTGCCCCTAACCCTAAAACCTCAAAAATACTGTGGGGACGGCGATAAATCGGATCTCCGTTGGGAGCCAGTTGAACCCCAATTCGCCCTTGACCGTTCGAGTCTGGCTGGGGTTTAACCTCCACCGTTTCTTGACGACCGTTACGATCGATGGACATGGATAGAGGCTGTTCGGGACTGCTTTGGATAATTTCCTTAAACTGCGAGAGAGATTCTTCGCTCGCGTTCAAGGTTTTTCCTCCAACAGATAAAATGATATCTCCCGATCGAATTCCAGCACGCGCGGCTGGAGAATCCGCCGAAATCACTTGGGGAACGAGAATTCCCGGCTCGTAGTTAAATCCGTTGAGAATACCAGTACCACCCACTTGCAGCACCAGTATCAGATAGGCAAAGATGAGGTTGGCAATCACTCCAGCGCTGATGACGAGCGCCCGATCGAGAATGGGTCGGTTGCGTAACAGATCGGGATCGTCTTCGGGAATGTTACTATCGGGATCGTCATCGGGAAACCCAACAAATCCACCTAATGGCAAAGCGCGGACGGCATACTCGGTTTTGGAGCCTTGATATCTCCACAGTATCGGACCGAAACCAATGGAAAAACGATTGACGTGAATTCCCTGAAGCCGAGCGGCTAAGAAGTGACCTAACTCGTGAACGACGATAAGAAGGAGAATAACTGCGATCGCGGCCAAAACTGACATGAATTATCTGGTCGATTAAGTTTTTCTTTTATCTTATCGTGATGTTGGGTTGCGCGCTTGATGCCTTGCAGAGCCTTGGAGATCGGGAGATCGCGCTTGACAAATGGCAATTTCATGCTGCCGGGAACAGGCTTAAGTTATTCTTTGTGCGATCGCCCTGGCTCGAATTTACAAAATTTCTACAGAATTTCTCGTCCCAAATAAGATTGCAAAACCTCGGGAATTTTGACCGTACCATCAGATTGTTGGTAATTTTCGAGAATCGCCGCCATCGTCCGCCCGATGGCTAATCCCGAACCATTTAGGGTATGGGCGAATTGTGTGCCTTTTTTGCCCGTTTCTTTAAAGCGAATATTAGCTCGCCGTGCCTGAAAATCGCCAAAATTAGAACAACTCGAAATCTCTCGATAACTATCTGAAGAAGGCAGCCACACTTCCAAGTCGTAGCACTTATTGGCTCCGAAACCTAAGTCTCCCGTACACAGTTCCAGAACGCGGTAAGGGAGTTTCAGCGCTTGCAAAATCGCTTCCGCATCCCCCACCAACGATTGATGCTCTGCCTCGGAGGTTTCGGGACGAACGATTTTCACCAGTTCGACTTTGTTAAATTGATGCAAGCGAATCAACCCTCGGGTATCCTTGCCGTAGCTGCCGGCCTCTCGACGGAAACAGGGCGTATAAGCACAATGTCGGATGGGTAGTTCCTTGTCGCTGAGGATATCGTCGCGGTAGAGGTTGGTGACGGGGACTTCCGCCGTCGGGGCCAGCCACAAATCGTCGGAGTCGCATTTAAAGCTTTCTTCGGCAAATTTTGGCAGTTGACCCGTGCCTTGTAGAGAAGCGCTATTGACTAACACCGGGGGCATCACTTCGATGTAACCGGCTTGAATTTGTCGATCGAGCATGAACGCAATCAGCGCTCGCTCCAGTGCCGCACCGGCTCCCATCAAGCCCACAAACCGGCTCTGAGCCACCTTTACGGCCCGATCGAACAACAAAATACCCAGCTTCTCGCCAATTTCCCAATGGGGCAAAATATCGGGATTTTCGGGCAAATACTCATCTCCCCAGCGCCGAACTTCCACGTTTTCCGTTTCGTTTTTCCCCACGGGGGTGGACTCGCTGGGTAAGTTGGGGAGCGCCAGAAGCAGTGCCTCGATGCGCGCTTTAAATTCTTTTTCTCGGGGTTCGAGTTCCCCCAGTTGAGCTTTGACTTGATTTCCCTCTTCTTTGAGTGCGACGATCTCCTCGCTTTTTGGATCGCTCCCGGATTTCATTTTTTGCCCGATGAGCTTGCCAATTTCGTTACTGCGAGCTTGGAGTTTCGTGCGTTGGGTTTCGAGTTCCCGTTGCTGCTGCTCCAAGTTCACGATCTCGTCGATGCTGTACCCCCCACCGCGCAAGCTCAAGCGCTCTTGTATTGCATCTGGATTTTTCCGAATTTGTTTGAGATCTAGCACGACTTGTCTCCCCTCATTAATGTATCGTTTTATCTATTGCGTCGCTGACGCGCTGGCTCCGCGCTTTTTTTCGGACTCTGCATCTGCGCTCTCAAGTCTACCGGTTGAGTCGTTGGCTAGATTCAACTCGGCTTCTCGACAATTATCTACGCTATCAGTTTTTTCGGACTTACAACTGACGCAGAAAAAAATCGCGGAGGGTTTGAGGAGATCGTCCCATCCGCGATCGAGCTTGATATTATCTTTTCGCACTCGCCCACACTTTTTACC
>NZ_JADEXN010000238.1 GCF_015207075.1 Zarconia navalis LEGE 11467 | reverse complement strand
TATTTTGAGCGGTTTTATCCTCAGCTTCTTTTTTAAATCGGGTAACGAGCGACTCGCGCAGTTCGGCTAGGGTCTCGAATTCGCTCGCTTCTTTGGCAAAGTCATCGTCGAGTTCGGGTAGCTCTTTCTCTTTGAGTTCTTTGAGAGTGACCGCAAACACGGCATCTTTCCCGGCTAGCTCCTCGTTACCGTATTCTTCGGGAAACGTAACTTGAATGTCCTTTTTTTCTTCGAGCTTCATTCCCGCAATCTGCTCGACAAAGCCGGGAATTAACTTTCCTTCGACAAGTTCGACTTCAAAGTCTTCAGCAGTCCCTCCGGCAAAAGGTTCGGTTTCCTCGCCTTGGGTTTCTGGTGCCAGCCGACCTTCAAAGTCGACAATCGCCACATCTCCCATTTGGGCGGGACGCTCCTCGATCGGAATTAAGGTGGCCTGCTCGACGCGACGCTCCTCTAAAAATTCATCGACTTTTTCAGGTTCGTATTTCACTTCTTCGACACGAACTTCTAGCCCTTGGTACTTATCTTCCTCGAGAGTGACTTCTGGGGGAACGTCTACTTTGGCTGAAAAAGTGAGGGGCTGTCCGGGGGTGTACTCACCCACCAATGCATCGAAATCAGAATTGAGTTGGTAGTTACCAAGGGCTTCGATCTGTTCTTGCTCGATGACTTTTTTGAGAGCTTCTTGGATTGCCTCTTCTAAAGCTGCGGCTTTAATCCGTTGGCTGCCCAAGCGCTGAAGCAAAATCTGACGGGGAACTTTTCCCTTGCGAAACCCAGGGATATTCGCCGATCTCCTGAAGTTTTGCACCGTGCGATCGTAGGTTTTCGCCGATAAATCTGAAGGGATTTCAATTTCTAAGCCGATCTGGCTAGCGGGAAGTTTTTCCTGGGTAACTTTCATGGGTTCACTGCGTGTCGGATAACAGCTGACCCAATCGCTATATATGAGTCTTGACTGGGCAGCTAGAGGGCTAGCCTACTCATAATAGCGGTAATAGCGGAAAATTTTCACCCCACGACGATCTGGTTTTCTCGTCCGAGCCTCGTCTCGATCGTCTTCCATAGAGATTTCCTTGAACCACAAGACTTTGCAGCTCGGGTCGCTCGACATAAATTGTCTCTTCTCCAAGGAGCTTTGTTCCTCACAGATGCTACCCGAAGCCGACCGACCTGTGATATCTTGATGGAGATGAGGCTCAACAAAGCTTAATTATCGTCAGTCTAAAATATTCACAAGCTTCACTACACTCAAAAAAAGTCCCAAACTAAAACAAGATTCACCTAAGCTAAAATATTGATATAGAGTAGGTATCGTGTTTTGAAGTGAGAGATATGCCCAGCTCGATTGCATTATTAGATACCTATAAAAAACTAATAAATATAAAACCGATCGAGTCATACTTATTCAACTCAAATCGATCGAATTATTACAACAAGCTTGTATTGATAAAACCCATCAAGCCGCTCTGTGGAGGAAATGAATTTGCCCCAAACCTATCGAATTGCGATCCTTGGCGCAACAGGTGCTGTAGGAACGGAAATTCTCAAAATTCTTGAACATCGAAACTTTCCCATCGCCGATTTGAAGCTCCTCGCATCCCCGCGTTCGGCCGGACAAACGATGTCTTTCGCCGGGGAAGCACTGACCGTGGAAGCTGTCAGTGCCGATGCGTTCGAGAACGTGGATATCGTCCTGGCCTCGGCAGGCGGCAGCATCTCGAAAACGTGGGTCGAATCGATTACTCGTTCCGGAGCCCTGCTCGTCGATAACTCCAGCGCCTTTCGCATGGATCCGCAAGTTCCTCTGGTGGTTCCGGAAGTCAATCCCGACGCGGCAAGCCTTCATCGCGGTACGATTGCCAACCCAAACTGTACCACCATCCTGATGGCGATGGCAGTGTGGCCGCTGCATCAAGTCCAACCCGTGCGACGAATTGTGGTGAGTACCTATCAGTCGGCTAGTGGCGCGGGAGCGCGGGCGATGGAAGAACTCAAAACTCAGGCGCGATCGATTTTAGATGGCGAAGAACCGAAACCGGAAATTCTCCCCTATCCCCTAGCGTTTAACTTATTCCCTCACAACTCTCCCCTCGACGAGAGCGGTTACTGCGAGGAAGAGATGAAGATGGTCAACGAAACGCGAAAAATTTTTGGCGCGGGCGACTTGAAGGTAACGGCTACTTGCGTGCGAGTTCCCGTTTTGCGCGCCCATTCAGAAGCGATCAACTTAGAGTTCGACAGTCCGTTTGCCGTGGAAGCCGCTCGGGAAATTCTCGAAGCGTCACCGGGGGTGAAATTAGTGGAAAATTGGCAGACCAATTACTTCCCCATGCCGATTGATGCGACGGGTCGAGATGAGGTACTCGTCGGTCGAATCCGTCAGGATTTATCCAATCCCCTCGCTTTAGACTTATGGTTGTGCGGCGATCAAATCCGGAAAGGAGCCGCCCTCAATGCCGTCCAAATCGCCGAACTTTTAGTGAGTCGAAACTTGGTTAAACCGACCGCCCTCGAAGTTTAGAGGTTTGGGAAAGCATGAATTTAGCGTTGCAAAAAGTTGACGGAGTGCAAATGTAGTGGATTTCGGACGAGTTCTAACGGCAATGGTCTCGCCGTTTGATGCCCAAGGAAATTTAGACTGCGCGATGGCGGAGAAGTTAGCCGCTTACTTGGTCGATAACGGCACCGATACGTTAGTGGTTTGCGGAACCACGGGGGAATCTCCAACCCTGACTCAGGCGGAACAGTTGGAGTTAATTCGCGTGGTCTGCGCTGCGGTGGCTGGCAAAGCCAAAGTGATGGTCGGAACGGGTTCTAACTCGACGGCGGGTGCGATCGACTACACTCAAAAAGCGGCAACGCTTGGTGTGGACGGCTCGTTACAGGTCGTTCCTTACTACAACAAACCGCCCCAGCAGGGTCTCTACCACCATTTCAAGACGATCGCCAGCGCTTGTCCCGACCTTCCCTTGATGTTGTACAACGTTCCCGGTCGCACGGGAGTTAACCTCGCTCCCGAAACTATTGCCAAGCTGGCTGAAGTTTCCAACATCGTTGCGATTAAAGAAGCCAGTGGAAACCTAGAGCAAGCAACGCAAATTCGTCGTCTGACTCCCCCCGAATTTACCCTGTATTCCGGGGAAGACTCCCTAACTTTGCCCCTGCTCTCTGTGGGATGTCAAGGAGTGGTTAGCGTCGCCAGTCATTTGGTCGGTCAACCCTTACAGGATATGGTGCGAGCATTTGCATCGGGTCAAATACAACTTGCCACCGAGATCCACTTGCGCTTGTTTCCCTTATTTAAAGCTCTGTTTGTCGCAACCAACCCCATTCCGCTCAAGTGTGCGCTCCAATATCTAGGTTGGGATGTGGGAACTTGTCGTCCTCCCTTGACCGAAGCCACTGATGAAGTGCGCCAAACCCTCGAAGCGGTTTTGAATCAGTTAGAACTTTTACCTTAAGCAGTTCTATTTCCAATCGAGCGATGCTTTCTCGTCGTTTAGGACCGTGAAGACGAGAGAACACTCGGTCGTCATTCGTGCCTCCAAATTTCCTAACTCCGTTCTTTGGAGAGCATTAAGATTTTCACTTTTGTCCACATTAGCTCCGATAACACCGATAAACATGAGTAAAAACAAAACGAAACCAACGCTCAAAATTATCCCCTTGGGGGGACTGCACGAAATTGGGAAAAACACCTGTATTTTCGAGTTTGACGATGAAATCCTGCTGTTGGATGCGGGGATTGCATTTCCCACCGAAGCCATGCACGGGGTCAATATCGTCCTGCCCGATATGACGTATTTGCGAGAAAATCGTCATAAAATCAAAGGGGCGATCGCCACTCACGGCCACGAAGACCATATTGGTGGTATTGCCTATCACCTCAAGCAATTCGATATTCCCGTAATTTACGGTCCTCGCTTGGCTCTGGCGTTGCTCGCGGGCAAACTTGAAGAAGCTGGAGTTTCCAACAGAACGAAACTCAAAACGGTGATGCCCCGAGAAGTGGTTCGCGTCGGGAAATCATTTTCGATCGAATTTATTCGCAATACCCATTCGATCGCCGATAGTTTTACTTTAGCGGTGACGACTCCCATTGGAACGGTCATCTTTACCGGGGATTTCAAAGTAGACCACACCCCCGTCGATGGCGAGAAGTTCGACCTTTACAAACTAGCTGAATACGGTGAAAAAGGCGTTCTGTGCCTTCTGAGCGACTCGACGAACGCCGAAGTTCCCGGATTTACCCCCTCCGAACGGTCGGTCTATCCCAATCTCGATCGCGTTATCGGGCAAACCCCCGGTCGGTTGATGGTGACGACCTTTGCCTCCTCCGTGCATCGGGTGAACATGATTTTAGAGTTAGCCGCCAAACACGGTCGATTCGTTTCTGTTGTCGGTCGCTCGATGCTCAACGTCATCGCCCACGCCCGCAACCTAGGCTATATCAAGTGTCGCGATGATTTGTTCAAACCCATTCACGAAGCCTCGAAGCTTCCCGATGAAAAAGTCTTGATTCTGTGTACGGGGTCTCAAGGGGAAACCCTAGCCGCCATGAGCCGAATTTCCAGAGGCGATCACCGACAAATTCAAATCAAAAAGGGAGATACCGTCGTGTTCTCCGCGAATCCCATCCCCGGTAATACCATCTCCGTTGTCAACGTCATCGACGAACTGATGAAGCTCGGAGCCAACGTCATCTACGGTCGCCGCCAGGGACTGCACGTTTCCGGGCACGGGTGCCAAGAAGACCACAAGCTGATGCTTGCCCTAACTCGTCCCAAGTTCTTCATGCCCGTTCACGGAGAGCATCGGATGTTGGTGCAGCATAGCAAAATCGCCCAGAGCATGGGCATTCGGGCAAGTAACATGGTAATCGTCGATAACGGAGATGTGGTGGAGCTGACTCAAGATAGCATCCGCATTGCCGATCGCGTTACATCGGGACTGGATTTGGTGGATTCCTCTCGCACGGGAATGGTTCGCGATCGCGTCTTGAAAGAACGCCAGCAACTGGCAGAAGATGGGGTGGTCACCGTCGCCACGGCCATCGATTGGGACGGCAAACTGACTTCTCATCCCGAAGTTCATATTCGAGGCGTTGTCGCCACGATGGAACCCGTTCGGTTAAAAAACAAAATTGTCGAAGATATTGAGAAGGTTTTAACCTCTCGGTGGAAAGAATTTGTCTCTTTGGATAACTCTTCCGAACAAGAGGAGTTGGAAGTCGATTGGGTAGGAGTCAAAACCCAGTTGGAGCGACAAATTCAGCGTACTTTGCGACGGGAGCTGCAAAGTAATCCCATGCTCGTATGCCTGCTACAAACTCCCAAAGACCAGCCTTCAACAACCGAGCGGGAATCCAAGCCTCCCGCAACAGGTCGGCGGCGGCGGCGTTCGACGGCTCGGGTGGCATCCTAGATCCTAATTGTCGATTGAGGTGAGTTCGAGCGTCAAAGTTCGAGCTTTACCTGTTTTGAATCTGACCCGCGACGTCCCCTCGCGGGTCAGATCGATCTGGCCCGCGAGTTTGCTTAACCTCGATCGAGTTTCGCCTGCACTTATAGCGGTTTACAGAAACATTGACCCCACAAACAGTGGACTCAAAAAATTTTTAACCCTGTAGGGGTCGTGCCCCTGTGCCTACCCCGTTTAAGTGGGTTGGGGTCTCCCTTCATGAAAACCGCTGTAAGTACTCAGCGTCGAGTAAAGCTGTTATAGCGGTAAAATAGCTTTGGGCATTAGGTTTGGGGTAACTTCTTCGAGATCGAATCGAATTGACTTGAGACGGTCTTCAATCGTATCTCTTTGGTTGAAATAGCAAACCTGTTGGTAACACTTTTGCTATTTTGAGTGCCTCGAACGCCATAACAATAGAAGAGCCGCTTTAATCTCTCAAGTTTTCAAAAAGAGATAAAAGCAATCTTTTTTAGAAGATTAAAGATGGAGAACAATTTTAATATGAGTCGTGCTGTGATTAAATTTTCCTCAGAAGATTGCGGAATTTGCCACAAAATGTCTTTTTTCGATCGAAAAGTGGCACAAGAGTTGAACTTAGATTTTGTGGATGTCAAATTACAAGACACCGAGACGTACCGCAAGTACCGTAAAATTCTCTTGGCACAATATCCCAATAAAGAAGGAATGGGGTGGCCGACTTACTTAATTTGCGAATCTCCCGAAGCCGATTTTAAAATTTTGGGGGAAGTTAAAGGCGGTCATCCCAAAGGAGAATTTCGCACTCGCTTACAGACTGTTTTAAATGAAGTTGCAAGCGAGTAGAAACGAATCGGGCTAGCACTCCGATAGCTGAAAAACATCGATCGCACGACGAATTTCCAAACCCAACGCTTAACACAATGGTGAGGGTTCGTCTTGGAGTTCCTCTTTTTTTTGTTTGAGTGCGATCGTTACTTTTTGATACTCGGCTTCCACTTGAGCCTGCAAAACTTCTGCATCGACGAGATCTTCAATCTTTCCTAAGATCTCTAGCTGTGCGGCTAAGTTCGAGAGTCCAAAGGCTCCGATCGCCCCACTGGTTGACTTCAAGGAATGAGCGGTCTCTTTGAGGGCAAGTGCATCTCCTTGGGTGAGGGCAGTCTGAACTCGATCGAGTAATTTGGGCGATTCCACCAGATAGAGATCGATGAGTTCTTCCAGGGCGTCAATTTCCTGTAAATCTTGCAGTATTTTGGTACATAAGGTCTCTCCCTTGTCTCCCTTGCTTTGCCTGTCCGGCGGCAATAGAGAGGATGTTTCTCGGTAGAACGACTCCATTGCCCCTTCTATATTGCCCCACTCTTCCACCGGACGGCATCGGATTAGCGCTTTGACCAACTCTTCCACCCGAATGGGCTTACTGATATAGTCATCCATTCCCGCTTTCAGACAAGCCTCCCGATCTCCGGCCATCGCATTGGCTGTTAATGCAATCAGTCGGGGACGACCCGAATCGGGCCACCGGGCACAGATATTTTGAGCCGCTTCCAAACCATCCATCACCGGCATCTGCACGTCAAGTAAAATGACATCGTAGGGTAGTCGCTGCAATGCGTCTAGCACCTCGATTCCATTACCCACCACATCTACGCGATAGCCCATCCGCGCGAGGGTTTGGGTGGCGACTTTCTGATTGACGACATTATCTTCAGCCAACAAAATTCTCAAGGGCAGACGCTGCGCCAGATGGGGATCGAGTTTGGAAGTGGAATTGCCAGTTCGTTCGATCGAAATCGGTTGACCGCTGCATACACCCACCAAGATGTTATAGATTTGAGATTGTTTGATCGGCTTGTTCGCAAAAGCGGCAAATTCCACGTCCCCTCTTTTGAGTTCGGTGAGTGAAGTGCCCAAAGAGGTTAACATCACCAGAGGTAACTTTTCCCCTCTAGGTCGTTGGCGGATTTTTGCCGCGAGGGTCAAACCGTCCATTTTCGGCATCTGCATATCGAGAATAGCCAAGTCAAATGGCTCTGCGACATCGAGTAGGTCTAAAGCCTCGCTTCCCGATGCCACTGCTTGAGTTAATATTCCCCAGGCTTGGGTCTGTAAGGTCAAAATTTTGCGATTGGTCGGGTTATCATCCACCACCAGCAGTCGTTTTCCCTGCAACTCCGCGCGGTCGAGGGCTTTACTT
>NZ_JADEXN010000237.1 GCF_015207075.1 Zarconia navalis LEGE 11467 | reverse complement strand
CCTCCTCGGCGGTGTGATTGCCGGACGGCTGCGGTGTCGGGAAGAACTGGCACTACTGGGACTCGGGGTTGGCTTTACCCAGGGAATCGTTTATCTGATCGTCAATTTGATTATGAGTGGCGCGGCGGGCCCGGTGTGGACGGTTCTTCTGGGTGGGGCCGGGCTTCAGGCAATGCTGGGGGTCTCTTGGAGCGTTGTGGCTTTAGGGCTGAGTCCCTATTTAGAGCATTTGTTCGATTTAGTGACGCCGATTCGGTTGGCAGAGTTGTCCAATCCCAACCGCCCCTTGCTCAAACGGCTCGCCTCAGAAGCCCCCGGCACGTTCCAACATACGCTTTTCGTTGCCACCCTCGCTGAAGCCACCGCCCGAGAACTCGGGTGCAACGTGGAGTTAGTGCGAGCGGGCACTCTCTATCACGATATCGGCAAAATGCACGATCCGTTGGGGTTTGTGGAAAATCAGATGGGAGGGCCGAACAAACACGACTCGATGAACAATCCTTGGCTGAGTGCCAAAATTATTAAGAAGCACGTCAGTGAAGGTTTGGTGATGGCAAAAAAAGCACGGCTGCCCAAGGCGATTCAAGCGTTTATTCCCGAACATCAAGGAACGATGCAAATTGCCTATTTCTATTACCAAGCCAAGCAGAATTATACGGGACAGCGACAGGTTCGAGAAGAAGATTTTCGCTACCCCGGCCCGATTCCCCAATCTCGAGAAACGGGAATTGTGATGTTAGCTGATTCTTGCGAAGCGGCATTGCGATCGCTCGAAGATGCGACGACGGAGGAAGCTCTAGCAATGGTTAACAAAATTCTCCGCGCCCGTTGGAAAGACGAGCAACTGGTGGATTCGGGATTGACCAGAGCTGATATGTCGCAAATTGCCGAGATTTTCGTCCGGGTTTGGCAACAGTTCAATCATAAGCGGATTGCCTATCCCAAGGCGATTTTGTCTCCAGCTTGTCAAGGTAATAAGTAGGTCTGAATTTCGCCCTCAGCGACTAGTGCCTCCGCATGGGTGACCGGTTTTGGTTGTATTTCCTTGGTCAACCTTTTACGATTGATGAGAAGTCTTTCTACCGAACTCGATATAACTTGTCACCCATGATGCCCTCGTGCGACTTCGATCGATAACGTGCCCGATTGGATATGCCCTACAGCATCAAAACCCGAACTCGATCGCCTGCCGAAATAGATTTTTTTCCCACGGGAACGATCGCCAAGCTATTCGTTTGGGCGAGATTAATTAAATTACCGGAACTGTGGCTGCCAGCCGATAAGTCGAATTCATAGCCCTCAGAACTGGGGGAGAGTTGTCCCCAAAGGTAGGTTTCCCGAACGCCACCCGCCCGCAATTGGGATCGCGTTGTTGCTTCCACAAAAGCCGGTTGCCAACCCCGCGATAACCCCGACATTTTTTGCAAAGCGGGTTGAACGAAACGCCAGCAACTCACCAACGCGGAGACGGGATTACCCGGTAAGCCGAAGTAGAGAACCGATCGCCCGTCGCGATCGAAGGTTGCCACCGTCAGGGGTTTGCCCGGTTTAACCGCCACCGATCGAATGTGAATTTCGCTGCCCAATTCCGCAAGAATATCTTCGACGTAATCGTAATCCCCCACGGAAACTCCGCCCGTGGAGAGAACCACATCCGATCGGGCGATCGCCTCAGACATCGCCTGCGCCAGGGCATCGCGGCGATCGGCAACAATCCCCATCCGCAGGGGTTCCACGCCCAACCCCGTCAGAAATGATGCCAGGGCGTATTGATTCGAGTCTACAATCTGTCCCGGTTCTAAAGGGCGATCGGGTTCCACCAACTCGCTACCGGTGGATAGAATGGCGACGCGAGGGCGGCGATAAACTTCGACTTGAGTGCATTGCGCCGCCGCTAATACCGCAATATCTGGGGCTTGCAACCGCACTCCCGCTTCCATCAATACCGTTCCGGCTTGGTAAAATGCCCCTCGGTGACGAACGAACTCACCAACCACTTTTGGGGAAACCGAAATCGAAACGCGATCGCCCTCCCGTTGGGTATTTTCTTGCATCACCACCGTATCCGCCCCCGCAGGCATCATCGAACCAGTGAGGATGCGGGCGGCTTGCCCCCGTTGGAGGGAATGTTGGGGCAGAATGCCTGCGGGAATTTCTTCAACAACGCTCAAGGTGACGCGGCGATCGTCGCTGCATTCTTCCACATCCTCGTAGCGTACCGCGTACCCATCCATCGCCGAGTTATCCCAGTGGGGAAAATCCAGCGCGCTCGTCACGGGGGTTGCCAAAACTCGTCCCGTAGCGTCTAATAGACTGACCGCTTCTGTATCTTGCTGGCGATCGAAAGGTCGAACTAAATCGAAAATGATGGCTTCTGCGTCTTGAACCGGTAGCATGGCGAGCGATGAATTGAATAAGAACGAGTTAATCAAGTTAAATAATTTGCAAAATGCAGCCGTTTTTTCCCATCTAAAAATGCATTTTAAAAATGCAACTATTTTTAAATCGTGCTAATTAATCTCTCATTCCTGATTCCCCAACCAACAGGCATCAGCACCTATGCGTTAAATATCCTACCGCACCTCAAACCCCTTGCCCCCACCCTCCTGACATCCGAACCCTTTCAAGGCTACCACTGTTACCCCATTCCCGGCGGACTCACCCCAGACCAAGGGACGCGGGGGCATCTGCGACGCTTGCAGTGGACGCAGTTTCGCTTGCCCCAGGTGTATCGAAGTTTGGGGGCGAACTTGCTATTTTCTCCTCTCCCAGAAGCCCCTTTGGTGCCTGAATGTCGATCGATTATTACCGTTCACGATCTAATTCCGCTGCGGTTCGGCGATCGCTTTTCTCCCCTAACCACCTACCATCGCTACTACGTTCCCCGCGTCCTCAAACGGGCGCTACACGTTCTGTGTGACTCCACCGCCACCGCAAACGATCTAACGAACTTGATGGGAGTTCCGCCCCAGAAGATTACGCCGGTTCTGCTAGCCTACGATGCCGATCGCTTTCGAAATTTGGATGTTCCCCAAGGCAACTATTTCTTTTATATCGGACGACACCACCCCTATAAGAATTTAGAACGGTTAATTACCGCCTTTGCCCAAATCGACGATCGCGAGGCTCAGTTGTGGATTGCCGGCCCGCCCGATGGGCGCTATACTCCCAAATTAGAAGCCCAGGCGGAGGAATTGGGCGTGGGAAATCGGGTGAAGTTTCTCGGGTACGTCGATGAGGAAAAACTACCCATTCTGCTCAATCAAGCCATTGCCCTGGTGATGCCGTCCTTGTGGGAAGGATTCGGACTACCCGTCCTCGAAGCCATGGCCTGCGGCACTCCTGTCATCACCTCCAATCTCGCCTCGCTGCCAGAAGTGGCTGGAGATGCGGCGCTACTAGTCGATCCCTACAAAACTTTAGAGATTACCGCTGCGATGGAAACGTTACTCAAAGACGAGACCGCGCGATCGCACCTTCGCCAGGCCAGTTTAGCTCGCGCCCGTCAGTTTAGCTGGAGCCGATCGGGACGGGCAACCCTAGAGGTGCTCGAGCAGTTTGTTTGAGATCGCCCAAACGGATAGACATCTCCACCAACCGCGAGTGGGGTCAAGGACTAGCGATAATTTTTAGCTTGAATTTCGAATAGCCTTGCGTAAGTTCCACCCAGTGCAATTAGCTCGTCGTGAGACCCCCTTTCGACAATACGACCGCCATCGAGAACGTAGATGCAGTCTGCCATTTTCACCGTCGACAACCGGTGGGTAATCAAAACGGCCGATTGACCTTCGAGGAGTTCGCGAAACTTCTTAAACACCTCATATTCTGCTTTCGGGTCTAAGGCGCTGGTGGGTTCGTCGAGGACGATTAACTGGGAGTCGCGCAAGAAGGCTCGGGCGATCGAAACTTTTTGCCACTGACCGATGCTCAACTCTTCTCCCTTCTCGAACCGCTTCCCGAGTAAATTATCGTACTGTTGGGGCAGGGTTTCAATCACGTCATGAGCGCCGGAACGACGTGCGGCTTTCTCGATGTCATCCCCTTCGAGAGGAGCATCCACATTCCCCAACCAAATATTTTCGCGCGCGGTTAAGTGATATTTGGCGTAGTCTTGGAAAATGACGCTAATTTGTCGCCGCAGTTCGGCAAGTCCCACATCGCGAATATCGATATCATCGATGGCGATTTTCCCGGAACTGGGATCGTACAATCGGCACAATAACTTAATCAGCGTGGTTTTTCCCGAGCCATTTTCTCCCACCAAGGCAATGACTTCCCCCGGTCGAATTTTGAGGGAAATATCTTTCAGCGCTTGCCGAGCGCTGCCGGGATACTGGAAATCGACATTCTCGAACTCGATGCCACTGCGCATGGGGCGAGGAATGGGTTTTGGGTCGATCGGATCGACCACCGTCGCGTCGAGATCGAGAAATTCAAATAAATACGCCAGATATTGGTTGTCCTCGTAAAGACTGGCAAAGCCATTAAATACCCCCCACAGCGACTGATAGGCTTTGCGGAAGGCTTGGTTGTAGAGCACCAAATCTCCCACGGTAATGTTCCCTTGCACCGTATTGTAGGCAATATAGGCATAGGCTCCCCACATGGCAACGACAGAAATGACAGTGGTGAGAAAATCCGCCACCGCACGTCGAGTGGAAATTTGCAGCTTTTCTTTGAGTAGTTGTCGGCGCAATGTGGAAAAGCGCCGAATAAATAGGTCTCCCAACCCAAAGAGCCGAATTTCTTTAGCATAGTTGTCGCTGGTGAGCAAATTGTTGTAGTATCCCGCTTGGCGTTGGGTTGCCGTGCGTCGTTCGATCCACAGATGAATGATGTGGACGAACTTCAGCCGCACCAGAATTCTCGGGATGACGGGGACGAAAAGCAAACCAACAATCCACCCATTGAGCAAGAACAGCGTCCCAGCCATGGTGAGCAAGCTAATGCTACTGCCAAGAATTTGGTGAGCGCGACCGACAATCCGCATCGGACCCGACGATGCTTGACCTTTGGCTCGATGGAGAACGTCGTAATAGTCGGCATTTTCGTAATGTTCGAGATCGACGCAAACGGCTTTTCGATGGAGCATATCGAAAAGGCGATCGGAAACAATTTGATTTTGAACCTGAGCGATTAGACCCATTGCCGCTCCATCCACCGCACCGAGTAAATTGACGACTCCCATCGCCACGATGAGCGGGAATACAGTAGAAAAGTCTCCTTCCTCTGAGGAAAAGCCGATTGTGACCCGATCGATGAGGGTTTTCATGATGTAGAGGCTAACAATCGGGATACAGCTTTGGACGATCACCAGGACGAACCGGAACATTGTCCAATAGGGTGTGCTTTCCAAAACGATCCGCAAGGCACGACCTAAGTAAAAAACGCGCTGGAAGTCAAAATTAAAAAGGTGGCGAGCTCGCATGGATTCACTTTACGCTAGGACACAACTCTAATTTAGATTAGAAAAAGGGGGATTGAGTAGTCCGTCTTTTCATCTAGACTCGCTCGATATGACTCGTCGCTCTGAGTAATTTCACTGAAGTTTCAAGATCAATTGAATGATAAATCCAATGTTCGATCGCCTTTCACGTTCTCTGAAGCCGTTATTCTCGAGGGGTCGTTCGGCTTATCCTCCCAATTCTCAAATTATCTGGATGGGTTGCTCTCCCCGAAGTGGCTCGACGTTGCTAACCCGTATCCTAAATTCTCATTCCCAAATTGCTTCTCCTTGCGAATTAGCTATCCCAAAATATTTTCCAACTGGGGATGTGAAACAAGAGAGCGTCGGCAACAAATATCAGCAAATTTGTGATTACTATCAAGCAGATTTCGAGCGCAGTTCGATCGATCCGAAATATTTGATGGCGCGAATTTTAGAGCGAGAAGGAAAAGAATGTATCGTTCTCAAAGACCCGAGACAGTCTTTGTTTTTAGCAGAAATTGCCCGCGATTTTCCCGATTCTAAGTTTATTCATCTCGTGCGCGACGTTCGATCGGTGGCGATGAGTAAAATGTTTGCCAACCGACCCAAAGATGCTTTCGAGCGTTGGCTAGAATACAATCAAGCTGTTTTAAACGTGACAAAAACACTCAATGCCGATCGGGTCTTCTCGATCCGCTACGAAAATATTATTGAAAAGCCGAGGGAAGCCATCGAGAAACTGGTGCGGTTTTTAGGTTACGATTTCGAGCCATCTATGCTCGATTACGGTCAATTCGACCACGCGGATGAAAAAATGCGATTGTGGGATGGAACGACCCCGAGTTATTCTCCTTTGCATACCGCACTCGAAACAGCAAAAATTAGTCAAGATGTTGCATTCGATCGCCAAAATTATACCGCTGAAATCTTAGCGTTATATCAAAGTGATGAAACGGTTCGAGATTTGAATATTTTTCTGAATAAAAATAATTAGTTGTCAAAGAATAAAACTTATGAAACCAATTCAAAAAAAATGTCTTTTTTAATTAAGATCGACCGATCGAATGTAACTGAAGCCCTCAACTTAAGAAAATTTTCAAAAATAGAAAACGTCGAATCAGTTTGAGCGAACGAGCGCAAGTGACGAAAAAGTTTCCTCGAACCAGAGCGACTGCCAACCGGATAGCAGGTCTTCTTTAAGGGTGTGTTAAGTGCTATACAATGATAAGCTTTATTCTAAAGCATTACGCGATCTAGATCGGAATTAATACGATTTGTGAATGTGGCTGAGGGCACTCGGTTTTCCCTCAAGGGAAAACTAAAAAGTGTATAGTGTCAGATCGATTGTTTACATTTTAGTATGCAGTTTTGGTTATCGAGCCTGTCTTTAAAAACAATCTCGGATTTCGGCACATCCATCTGAAGTTATCGATCGCCCGCTCAATCGATCGGCAAACTTTGAGAGCCACAATGTTCAAACTAAACTGACAAAGCACGAGCTTAGAGGAAGCAAAGGAAACCAACGATGCCAAACAACGGTGATGTGCGGTTTTGTCGGCATCATCCTCAAGAAGAACCTGATTATAAAAATCATTTCCATGGATGTGATGAGTACCGGGGTGATTGGTTACTACGTTCTGGGGGCAGCGCGGGGGGGGGTGTTTGCGCCGATTGTTACCGATAATCGACAGGTGGCTTATGCAGATCCGGTTCCCCAAGCGGTTATCTTAACGGCGATCGTGATTGGCTTTTCGATTCAGGCTTTAATGCTTGTGGGGGTGATGAAACTCGCCCGAGATAATCCGACCCTGGAGAGCCACGAAATCGAAAAGAATAATATGCCATGAGTACGATTACCATTGCCTGGATCGCCCTACCGTTTTTTGTCGGGTTCAGTATTTATCTCTTTCCCAAGCTCGATCGCTACTTGACATTGGTGGTTGCACTCGCGACCTTTGCCTACGGCTTGGGGCAGCTGGTTAACCCAGTCTCTCAAACCTTAGAATTGCTCGATAGCTTTGGGGTGACCCTGATTATCGACTCCCTCAGCGGCTATTTTATCTTGACCAACGCCTTGGTGACGGCGGCGGTGATTCTCTACTGTTGGTCTGGGGATAAAACGTCATTTTTCTACACCCAGGCGATTATCCTCCACGGCAGCGTCAACGCCGTGTTTATCTGTGGGGACTTTATCAGTCTGTACGTGGCTCTGGAGGTAATCGGGATTG
>NZ_JADEXN010000008.1 GCF_015207075.1 Zarconia navalis LEGE 11467 | reverse complement strand
CTTGGAAGGGGTTATCGGTTCCGGCTAAAGTGGCGATCGTACAATCGGATCGACTGATGGCGACTTTGGTCAAACTCGGATCGGTGTTTTTTAGCGGAACCAAAAGGTCCCAGTCTTTGCCCACGGATTCAGCCACCAATTCTCCACTCCAGTCGGGGTTGAAGCGATACACCAAAACCCGATCGCAGTGGAGGGCTTGCCGCAGTTCTTGGGTCGTGGCGGTAAAAATCGTTTCTAGATCGAGGGTGCGGCGCATCCGCCCGACTACGCGAGAGATCGTCTGTTCTCGCATGGCAATTTGTTGCAGCTTCCCTTGAACCTGCTTGCGCTCTTGAATTTCGCTCTCGAGAGTTTGATTGGCTCTGACTAACTCCCGAGTCCGTTCGCGGACTTTGCTTTCTTGCTCGTCATAGGCGCGACGCAGCTCGGCTTCGGCTTTGAGGCGTTCTTGAATTTCGCCGTACAACGCTTGGTTGATCGTTTCGAGTTCTTCTGGGGTTTTGAGGGACAAAAACTGAGGTAACAACGTCACCATAGACATGGCGGTATAGCAAGATACTAGAGCGGTCGCCCCTTGCTCCACTCCAGACAGCCAGTATGCTGGATGCCAAAGGGTCCAAATTTCGAGCAAGTGTCCGACACCGCAGAGGATGATGAACGCGCCAAAGAGAATGAAAAACTTAAAGAAGGGAATATCTGGACGATTGAGGACAAAGTAAACGAGCATCGCCGGAATCGAGAAATAGGCGATCGCAATGAGCAAATCACTGACGACGTGCAGCCCCACCAATGGTGTTTGCCACAGGTAGCAGTGACCGTGGGGCATATACTGCTCCGGCGAAAGTAGATTTTTAAGAATTTGCCACATTGAATGTTAAGTGCTTGCGAAGAAAGACAACGAATGAGAACACCAAACGATCGCCTAATTCTAAGATTTTAAGGGATAGACTTTTAGGCGCTCTTTTCAAGTTTATCCTGTAAAATATTGACTTTATACTTTCGATTCAAGAACCATTCCATTTTCCCGTTCGTACCCAGTCTTTGGAAAAGTGGATAAATTCTGAGTCTAAACCATCTTCAAGAAAACGTTCGTGAATATCAAGACAATCTGATATTTTTTTCGGATCTTTCACAAATCGAAATTTAGATGAAACCTCCCTCGAACTTAAAGTGCGATTTACTCAACCAATACCCGCAGGATTTCGCTAATAAAAGTGATGAAAATTCTACTCAAAGAGGGGTATGCATTCAGGACAAAGAATGTTTAGATAGAATCACGAATGTTAAAAAACAGGAAGACCAGCTACTATAGTCTGCAACTTCACTCATTCAATCACTCAAATTTCAACAAAGATTCAGATCTGGAGGTCATACTCAATGGCAACTGACGAAACCAAACAAGCCTATCAAGCCAAAGTTAAAGCCCAACTGGATAAATTTAACGCTCAAATTGACGAGCTCAAAGCCAAAGCCACTCAAGCTAAAGCCGACGCAACCATTGATTATCACGATCGCATGGAAGAGCTGTACGCCAAGCGAGACGTCGCCGCTCGCAAGTTTAAAGACATTCAGGAAACGAGTACAGATGCCTGGGATGAGGTGAAAGTTGGCTTCGAGAAAGCCTGGGGCGAACTACAAGGGGCATTTGATAAGGCTAAAGACAAGTTAAAATAAGCCTTTGTCCTTAATGCCGGACGCTTTGCACCGCACGTTCTTCTTCCCAATCTCAGATTCAGGTGGGAGACGTGCGGTGTACCTTGATTCGAGGATAACCGAAACCAAACAGACCTATTTGCTCGACGCAAGCGAGTTGTACTTGTAAAGCTCGAGCCATTCTTGCGAGCCTAATAATCGCTTTCCTGGGAAGATATCGAATCTCCCAGCCACCTTCAAAGTGACATCATACCCGTTCCGTTGCCGTAGATCGAAGTAACGCTGCGACAAGAGCGCTCCGCTCCCATTGATTCATTCCAACAAGTCGAACCCAAACTCATGAGCACCGAAAATCTTGGAATCGCTCAGCAAGCAGTGAATAAAGCTGCCGAATTTATTTTTGCCACTCGCATTGACAGTGCCAATCATCTAGCCGTCGAAGTCAATGCCGATCCCGAGCGCATTTCCCGCGGAGCCGTCGATTCGATTTGGTTATCTGCTGATGAAGTTGCGCTTTCGCCCAATTTTCGAGTTGAAAAACTCGAGATCGAAATTGCGAATATCGCGATCGATCCGATGCGAGCGCTGTTGGGGAATGTGGAACTCACCCAACCGAGCCAAGGCAAGACTTGTATTCTTTTGACCGATGAGAACTTCGGCTATACTTTAAGTTCTCAGAAAGTGCGAGAACGGCTAAAAGCGCAGGATTTTGGATTTTCTGAAGCGCTTGGAACCCTTAACTTAGAAAGAGTTGAATGTCGGATAAAATCCGATCGAACCATCGAAGTCGATGCCGAAGTTATCTCAAACGGCACGGGGCGAAAACAGAAATTTTCCTTTGAGTACGCATTATCTTTTCACCCAGCCAGTTTTAAAGTGATGACAATCGCTCTGGAAGAAAGCAAAAGCAACATCAAAGACGGCGAGCTTTTCCTACAGCTTCGAGAGTTCATGCTCGATCGAATTTCCGAACTCCTCAATCTCGCTCACTTTCGCTTAGACGGTGTGACGGTTAAAGTATCTCACCTAGAAGTTCGAGAAGGTACTATAGAGCTACAAGCCAAGCTCGAAATTCAACAGATTCCCTCCACTTCATAATTAAAAATTTCGATCGCCACCGAAAAACAATTCCTCGAATATTATCGAATCATTTCCAATTCGGCTGAATATCACATCCGGAATGTAAGTCCGCGCAGCGATTAGCGCTCAGCTTTTGAAGAAAAGGCACGAGTGAATGGGTTGAATCGGAGTTCTCGCTTCAGGGCAAAAGTTGATAGTCTTTGCCATGAGAATCCATGAATATTTCTGCATCCGGGACTTGAAACCCACTGACGGCTGATGGCTGAATGCTGACTCTGAAATTAGGATTAATATTAAAAATTCTCACTTTCGAGGGAGTCAATTTTCCTTCCTTCGATAGAGGTTTATTTTTATCGTTCTCGATAGAATTATAAAAGATAGTTAATTTATTTATTGAAAGGAGATTATTTATGTTGACCCGAACAATTTCGATCGCGAGTCTTACGGCAACAGTATTAACGGTACTTTCTCCGGTAGCACTAGCTCAAGAAGAAGAATTAGAGAAGTTTGCAATCGATGCGGCTTGCCCTCAAATTATTCAAAATAGAGCAGCACGAGTTGTCGAATTCACACCCCCGACTTATGAATCTCAACCCATTCCCGATAATCTCAATACCGCTCGTTCTTGGCAAATTGTGGGTGAAAATGCCGTAGCCACGGGTGATTTTCATAATGCCTTACAAGCCTTTGATAAAGCCATTGAGTTATCGAGCGGACAAGAGCCAGAAATATTAGAACAACGAGGTTGGGTATACCATATTCGCGATAATCACAATCGTGCGATTGCCGACCTTAAAGCAGCCGCTCGACTTTACGAAGAAAGAGAAAATCGCCTGGCTCGTGCGGATACCTGTCAGATGATCTCCTATGTCGAGCAGGAGCAAGATCGTAACAGTTAATTAAGGGTTTGGCGATCGAATTCGATCGCCGGTTGCCAATTCGATCGACGATCGAAATAATTGGCTGTCAAAATGCAATTATTTACAAACAAAAATAAATTGTAACCTCACGAGATGCCGCGATAATAAATCTTGACTTTGACGTTCGAAAGATCCCTAGTTTACCTCAAATATGTATCAAAAACTACAGCCTTAAACTTTGAATTTTATCGGTTGAATAACAAAAGTTAATCGTATTCATCAGATATTCCCAACAATATCAGTTTCGATTGTTGGGAATATCTCAACACTGTCTCAAAGCTTTACTCAAGCGCAAAGCGTTCTTAACCTATATCCCGTACTTTATAGGGGAGTCTGAAATTGTAAATCGAGCTAGCTTCTTCATCACCCAGTTTTTTGCGAACTGGGTCTTTTTGTTTGAATATCCTCACCCCTAGCGGGAGTTATCCTATTGCTGTTTCTTGGAAGTCTGGGGTATCTTTAATAAAAGAAGAGAGTAAGATTCCAATTTCAATCTCACACTCTTGTCAGTTCGTTCTCGCAATCGATCGTCTGCTTAAAATATATTGGATTGATATTGCAGGTATGAGAGACTCAACGGTCGATGGAAAACGGATTTAATATTTATCGTTGTAATCGGGGTGTTCGTCGTGAAAGATCCGTTGACTTTAATGAAAGCTCTTGCTGAAATTGCTCGTAGCGGCAAGTGCGATCTTCAAGATCGCGTCGCGACCATCGAAGCTTTGCTAAAAAAGGGATATTCCGCTCAAGCAAACTGGCTTTTGGAAAATCCTCTTTGCTACGGTGAAGTGATTTCAGAGGAATTTACGGCTTGGCTTCGGTATTGCGAACAAAGACAAATTCCAGCTCACATGGAAAATTAGTTGTACGTCGCTTAAGCATCCGAGCGTTAAAAGTATTATATGGATAATACGCGTTCGGGTCTAGTTTGAGAGTATTAAACTCATATATTTCCGTGAAAATACATAAATAAAGACTTCTAGAAATCTCAATTCTAGAGGTTATTTTTTTCTTAATTTAAGATTATTACGATCTTAAACTGTGGCGAGTATACTGGCTGCGAACAGCGCTGTGACCGAAAAATCTAGCAGCATAAACTCAGCAGTGTGAGAGTAATAAGGAACATGACACTCAAGCTCAAACCCATTGCGCGGATGACTTCGATGGCCGTTGCCGCTACGACCATCGCCCTCGGTGCCGCACAAGTCCGCTCGCAAAATGCCAGCATCGTCAGAATTGATGGCTCTAGTACCGTTTACCCGATTACCGAGGCAGTCGCCGAAGAGTTTCAAATTTCTAAAAGTGGCTCTGTTCGGGTCACAGTTGGAATTTCTGGGACTGGTGGTGGCTTCAGAAAATTCTGTGCTGGGGAAACTGATATTTCCGATGCTTCCCGACGAATTAAAGAATCTGAAATTGAGGCTTGCAAAGCCAATGGGATAGATTTTATCGAATTACCCGTTGCTTACGATGCCTTAACCGTCGTCGTTAGCCAAGATAACCCTCTCTCTAGCATTACCTTCGAGCAACTCAATGCCATGTGGGCCCCGGAAGCTGAGGGGACGGTATCGAGCTGGAATCAAGTCAGTTCTGGCTGGCCGAGCGCACCTTTAAACCTTTACGGTCCCGGTTCCGACTCGGGAACTTTCGACTATTTCACCAAGAAAATTAACGGCGAAGAGGGTGCAAGTCGGGGTGACTACACCGCCAGCGAAGATGACAACGTTTTGGTTCAAGGCGTGGCGAGCGATGTCAACGCTCTGGGATATTTCGGCTTTGCCTACTACCTAGAAAATCAAGGTCGGCTCAAAGGGTTGGCCGTCGATGGTGGAGACGGTTCTCCGGTGTCTCCTTCCGCAGCGGCTGTGAACGATGGTTCCTATCCCCTTTCTCGTCCTATTTTCATTTACGTGAGCACTAAATCCATGGAACGCTCGGAAGTGGAGGAATTTGTGCAGTTCTACCTCACCCAAGGGGTGCAATACGTCAGCGAAGTTGGCTACGTTCCCCTTCAAAGCAACGATTACGAGGCAGCACTGACACGCTTTAACAATGGCGAAACCGGTGCGGAACCTCTACGCGAAGGTCTGTAAACTTCGCTTTCTTCATCTACTCACAGATCCCTTGAGCTTTGAATTCAAAGAGCGATCGATCCGAATTCTCGATATTGGGCGATCGCTCCTTTTTGGCAATCGATCGGAATTTGGAATTCTCAAGCGCGGAATTTAGGGGATATTCATTCTTCCCCATCTCTTTTACCCTCAAGTCGGGATCTTCTCAACTAGTACTCTGATGAAACTCCTTTTTTTGCTCCGAAACAAACTGATACAAACCTTATTGGCACTGCGGACGTTATGGCGTCCTGTGCTGCTGATGGCCATCGGACTTCACGTTTTGTTTCTGAGCCGACCGCTCCCTCCAGAAGAAATCGTTGAGGCGGCAATCGATCCGGAGTTGCTCGATGAAGAATCCGTGACGATTACTAGTTTGTTGGGAGGGGAGGAGGAAGAAATTGAAGAACTCGAGCCGGAACTAGAAGAACCTGAGCCGGAACCTGAGCTGGAACCGAAACCTGAGCTGGAACCGAAACCTGAGCTGGAACCGGAACCTGAGCCTGAGCCGGAACCAAAACCCGAGCCGAGAGAAGAACGCCTTCCACCACCTCCAGACCCCGTTGAAGAGAAAGCAGAACCTGAGCCGGAACCAGAACCTGAGACGGAGCCGGAGCCTGAAGAAGAACTCGAAGACAAAAAGGAAATAAAAGAAGAAGAACCGGAACCTGAGCCTGAGCCAGAACCAGAACCCGAGCCAGAACCCGAGCCAGAACCGGAACCCGAGGCGAATACGGAAGGAATCAGACGAGGTGGTGCAGATCTGGTGGAACGGTTGAGAACTTGGCTCGTGGGTGAATTAGCAGCTGATGGTGTAAATGATTTTGATGCCCTGAGTGACTTTGCATCAAAATTAAACATCGAGTTGATGCCTGAAGATAAGCTACCTTATTTTTTCGATAATCCCGACCCAGATAATCCCGATTTCCGAGAAGGCGTTTTGCCAGGTAAATGGATTAGTATTCAACAAGTGAGTCCCCGTAATGCTTATCCTCAGTTTATCCAGCCGATTTTAGAAGGACGTATGGGATTTGAAGTTGAGGAACTCGGAAAAGCATATGCTGATGAATACTTATATCGAGCGCAAAATCAGGAGGGTGTTGAGTTTTATCTGAGCTTAATTAAACTTAAAGGGAGCGGAGCAACAATGATTATCTGGACCACCGATCCCAGAGATGATGCAGCTTAACTTTTGGAAACTTGGAGGGGATTACAGATTCCGGGTGTTACTCAAGCCTGAATATTGTCTACGAGTATGCTGATGAAACTCCTGTTTTTACTTCAAAGCAAACTCCGAGAAACCGAATTAGCACGGCAGACATCATGGCATCCCCTGCTGTTTATGGCGATCGAGTTAAATGACTCAACGCGGAAAAAGTCGGAGATATAAACGCCGACCTTTTCTGTTCGATCTTGATTCGAACCGATCTCCTTTTATTCCTCAGACGTTTTGACTTCTTCAGTCTCATCTTTATCTTTGCCATTTCCGACCGCTAGAGAAATACGATCGCCCCCCACATCTCGCATTGCCGCTAACATTTGAATCACTTGTTCGTAGGGCAAGTCCGGATCGGGAATTAGATAAACCAAACTTTCGGGATTGTTCTCGATGTACGCCGGAACGATCGCGAGTACCTCCTCTTTTTGATAAGGGCGATCGTCTACGGTCATCGTCCCATCTGCTGCTACATTTACCCGCAAAACCGGAGGCGGTTCTGAATCCTCAGCTTCTTCGTCTGCGGCTTCACTTTCTGATGGGTTGGGAAGGTCAATTTTCACCGTTTCCGGTTCTCCCGTCAAGGTTGTTGAAACCACCACAAAAAAAGCTAATACCACCATAATCACATTCAACATGGGGGTGATATCAACTTCGGGAATTTCACCCAGTTCGTTTTTATTTTGAAAGCGCATTACAGTTATCGGCTAGCCGTGAATAGTAACCAGGAATCGATCGTTAGGATACGTGCATTGGGTCAGTCACTGTTCGGTGAATATCAGTCAATATCCGAATGCTTCGCGTTCCCCGAAACGAATGATTTATCAAATCATTGAACCACCAACAAAACGCGATCGCCACCAATTTCGGCCATGGTTTCGAGCAACCCGTCCACATTACGAAAATTAAGTTCGCGATCGGCCGTTAATTTGACGACCCCTTCGGCATTTTCCGCGAGAAAGATTTCCATGGCTTCGGCAAGTTGAGCTTCGTCGGCGGGGCCGCCGTCTAAAATAATTTGACCGTCTTTATCCAATCCCACAACTAATGCTTCTGGAGGCTCGTTTTTTTCTTCAGCAATGCCTCCAGCGCCATCAGTCCCCTCTGTAACGCCTTCGGTAAGTGTCGGTACATCCACATTGGGCACCGTCGAACTGGTGAGATTCATCGCCAGGATGATAAAAAATGTTAGCACCGACATCAAGACATCAATCATCGGCACGAGATTGACTTGGGGAATTTTCGATTTAGCTTGCTGCGATCGCATTTAGATTTTTCTACCTCTGCGATCGATTGTCTCGGGACGCAGCACCATCGGTAGTGGCGATGGTTGCCACGGGTAGGGGAGGAGGGATCGTGCCATCGGCAGGTTCGTACCAAATTTGACGGTAAATCAGTTCGAGTTCGCTACCGACGCGGCTGAAATAATCCATTTGTTGCGCCTGTAAGGTGACGAACACTCGAAACACCAGCAGCGCCATAATCGCCACCACCATCCCCGCCGCAGTTGTCAGCAGCGCTGCACCAATCCCGGAAGCCGCTCTGGTGGCTTCGTCGGCAGAACCGCCGCCGCCGACGGTGAGGTTATCGAAGGTAGAAATCAATCCCGTCACCGTCCCGAGCAAACCCAGTAGCGGCGCAACGGCAATCACAGTTTCGAGGAGTTTGTCTCCCCGGCGCATTTTGATAAATTCCTTGTCGGCAGCCGCTTCCATGGCTAGCCGAAAGGTTTCCGGACTCGGTTGCCGCAGTTGCAGGGGGGCGAGCAAAAAGCGCCCGATGGTTAGGTGTCGCGCGTATTCGGCGATTTCCAAGGCTTTGCTCAAATCGTACCGCGATGCTTCGAGAACATCATTGACGATGCGATCTTCTTGGCTGATGAGTCGCAACCAAAACCAACCGCGTTCTAAGGCTGCGGTCAGGGTCAGAACAGACAACCCCAACAGCGGCCACATAACAGGCCCACCCTTGAGAAATTCATCGATAATTCGGGTCTGAGTCTCCACGACTTCGGGTGGAGTTTCGAGTAAAAAATAGAATAGGTTCATGGGGGTAATATATAGACCCGATCGCACCAGAATCAGAAAGCCCAAAATTAGAATATCGATCGTCGCTGAGTCTGGAATTTACGCTCTAAAATGCGAGCGAAACAGCCAGTCATATACTTTGGGATTTGTAGTATGACTATCGGCAACCATTACTCAAAAAACTCAATATTTGGTGTTGTTAACGAACCGCATTTAGGGTTACTTGCAATGTTTCAATCGTCTTTTTCTGTCGAGCATCCCTAGCCAAGATAAAGATTATCGAACTTTTCGAGTGATTGAGTTAAGAAAATATTAATATCTAGTTAAGTTAGAGCTGAAATCGATCGAGGTTTAGATGTGAGATTGAGATGCGGCTGGGTGTTCGCGTTTGACTCTTGTAAATTAGATGTTTTTACGGGCGATCGCGCGCTGGTTTCTCGAACCCTTTTAATTTAGAAGTTATTTAGAAGTTAGGATAACTCGATCGCGATCGAGCCGGATTTATCTTCAGCAAAAAGTATGATGGGAAGAGTGAAACTCGAAAGCTCGATTTACTTATTTTACGTACAAAAATAGAATATAGATTCATCTTTTCTTGAAAGTTTACCGCAACCCGAAACTCCTGTAAACTCGTTCCCAAATCGACTCAAAGTTACCCAATTTTGAGGCTCATTTCAGCTTCAACACATCAATTTTGTAACAACGGTTACAAGCTCAGAGATAATTAAACACAATCGTAGCTAACCTTAGAGGACCCAAACGACAACGAGCGTCCTTGTCAAGAAACCCTTAAAAACGATCGCCCCTCGCCCCAACCCGATCGACTAAAATAGAGAGTTTCGCCTCTGCAACCCCTAGTCAAAATCGGAGTATATCGATCGTGGTCGCACAAGCCCCCAAAACTTGCCCTTACGAAGCCAAAACCCAGGAAATCGCCCGAGAACTGCTCGCCGCCACCCAGTCCAAAGGATCGTTTTTCGCCCAAATGCGCGATCGGATGCAATGGGACGACAAGCTACTCGACTGGGCGATGAGCAACCCCGGACTGCGGGTGCAACTGTTTCGCTTCATCGACTGTTTGCCCGCCCTGCGCAGCAAAGCCGAAATCGCCCGCCACCTTCAGGAGTATCTCACCGCAGAGGAAGTGGAACTGCCCGATCCCTTAAAAAAACTAATCGGGTTTAGTGGGGGAAACTCCGCCACCGGACAGGTTGCCGCTACCACCGTTTCTACCGGCGTGGAAACCCTGGCACACAAGTATATTTCCGGGGAAACCATGGGGCAGGTTATCAAAACCATCGAACGCCTGCGCAAAGATAAAATGGCGTTCACCATCGACTTGCTGGGGGAAGCGGTGATTACCGAAGCCGAAGCCCAATCTTACTTCGAGCGCTACCTAGAGTTGATGAGTGCCCTGTCGCAACAGTCTCAGAAGTGGCAGACGGTGGCGCAAATCGACGAAGCGGACGGCGAACCCCTGCCCAAGGTACAAGTTTCCGTCAAGTTGACTGCATTCTACTCCCAATTCGATGCCCTCGACCCCCAGGGCAGTCAAGAACGAGTGAGCGATCGCATTCGGAATGTATTGCGCCATGCCAAGAAAGTGGGTTCCGCCATCCATTTCGATATGGAACAGTACGAGTACAAAGACCTCACCTTGTCGATTCTCAAGGAGATTCTAACGGAAGACGAGTTTCGCGATCGCACCGATATCGGCGTGACGTTGCAAGCCTATTTACGGGATAGTTACGCAGATTTGCAAGATTTAATAAGTTGGGCAAAAGACCGGGGAAATCCCGTCACCGTAAGGTTAGTGAAAGGGGCATATTGGGACCAAGAGACGATTACATCCCTGCAAAACGATTGGCCCCAACCGGTGTTTAACGAGAAAGAAGCCACCGATGCCAATTTCGAGCGGATGACGCAGCTTCTCTTGGAAAATCACGAGTATTTATATGCGGCCATTGGTTCCCACAACGTCCGTTCCCAAGCCCACGCGATCGCCATTGCCGAAAGCCTAAATATTCCCCAACGGCGCTTCGAGATGCAAGTACTGTACGGTATGGGGGACAAACTCGCAACCGCCCTGGCGAAGCGGGGGCATCGGGTGCGCGTCTACTGTCCCTACGGCGAACTCCTACCGGGGATGGCCTACCTAATTCGCCGCCTGCTGGAAAATACGGCCAATAGTTCCTTCCTGCGTCAAAGTATGGAAGATCGCCCGGTGGAAGAACTCCTCGCGGCCCCTTCTCTCGAAGTAGAAGACGGCGCGGAAGTGGCGCGGGATGCGGCCGAAAAATCGGCGTTTCCCAATGTGGCAAATACCGACTATGCCGATGCCCAATTGCGAGAAGCCGCCCAGAAAGCCCTCAAACAAGTTCAGGGGGAATTGGGCAAAACCTATTTACCCTTCATTGACGGCGAATACGTTTCCACCTCGCAAACTGTCAACTCGGTGAACCCCTCCAATCCCGAAGACGTTATCGGCACTCTGGGGTTAATCGACATCGAACTGGCCGATCTCGCTATCCAAGCGGCAAAAACTGCATTCGGGAGTTGGCGGCGTACCCCGGCATCGGAACGATCGGCCATTCTGCGCAACGCGGCGGAAATTATGGAACGGCGGCGCAACGAACTGGTGGCGTGGATGCTGCTGGAAGTGGGTAAGCCGATGCGGGAGTGCGATGGGGAAGTGTCTGAGGCGATCGACTTTTGCCGCTATTACGCCGACGAAATGGAACGCCTCGCCGGGGGACATAACTACGATCTGGCGGGGGAAAACAACCGCTACCACTACCAACCGCGCGGCATTACCCTGGTGATTTCCCCCTGGAATTTCCCCTTCGCTATTCCCACAGGGATGACGGTGGCTTCTTTGGTTGCCGGGAATCCTACTCTCCTCAAACCCGCTGAAGTATCTAGCGTCATCGCCGCCAAACTCGCGGAAATTCTGATCGAAGCGGGGATTCCCAAAGGGGTCTTTCAATTCGTCCCCGGTAAGGGTTCCACCGTCGGGGCCCATATGGTGAAGCATCGGGATATCAATACGATCGTCTTTACCGGTTCCCAGGAAGTGGGATGCCAAATTTTCCGGGATGCCGCCATTCTCCAACCGGGACAAAAACACCTGAAGCGGGTGATTGCCGAGATGGGGGGCAAAAATGGTCTGATTATCGACGAGAGTGCAGATTTAGACCAGGCAGTTGCCGGAGTGGTGCAGTCTGCGTTCGGCTATAGCGGGCAGAAATGTTCGGCTTGTTCGCGGGCGATCGCGATCGAGTCGGTGTACGATGCCTTTGTCAGTCGTTTGGTGGAAGCGGTGCGATCGCTCAATGTGGGAGATGCCGCCAAACCCAGCACCCAAGTGGGGCCGGTGATTGATGCCAAAGCCCAGCAGCGGATTCGGGAGTATATCGCTAAAGGGAAGGAAGAGTCCAGCGTGGCGATCGAAATGCCCTCTCCAGAACCGGGCTACTTTGTCGGACCGGTGGTGTTTGCCGACGTGAAACCCGATGATACCATCGCCCAGGAGGAAATTTTCGGCCCGGTGTTGGCGGTGATTAAAGTCAAGGATTTCGACGCAGCCTTGGAAGTGGCCAATGGCACCAACTACGCCCTGACGGGGGGATTGTACTCGCGCACTCCCTCCCATATCGATCGGGCGATGGCGGAGTTTGAAGTGGGCAACTTGTATATTAACCGAGGGATTACTGGGGCGATCGTCTCGCGCCAACCCTTTGGCGGGTTTAAGTTATCCGGTGTCGGTTCCAAAGCTGGCGGCCCGGATTACGTGTTGCAGTTCCTCGAACCCCGGACGATAACGGAGAACATCCAGCGTCAGGGTTTTGCCCCGATTGAAGGAACGGAGTAAGCTGTCACTTTACAGCTCAATGTCTTTTAAATTTCTTAAAAAATATCCTCGGAATCTAACATTCTGAGGATATTTTTTTTACTCTCCAGTCAAAGTCACAGCCATTTGTCTTGACAAAGAAATATATTCAAGGTTGAATACAGGCAAAAGCTATGTGCGACTAGCAATTACTTTCAGCTTTGCTGCTTAAGCCTAGAACAAACTGTCATTAACCTTTAAAGAGAGAATACTTACGTGTTAGATCGGTCAACTGCTCAGTAGCACCGAAGATAACAATACCAAAATAAGTAAGATTATCAGTTTCCACTTCTTTTGTCTGTTGTTGCTGTTCAGATGCAGAACTTCCCAACATACTATCGGTAAAAGCATTGTGGCAAACTCCAAGTTCGTTGGCTCTGAGATGCAAGGTTTTGAGTTGGTTGTTATTCTTAGCTGCCAAAAGAATGAATGGGTAAAGGCTAATCAGAGATGGGTCAGCCCATGAAGCTTCAAATTCATATTTGAGCGGTTTGCTTTTATCAACAGCAGGTAACTTTGCCATTAATCCAACTGTCATATGACCTAAAGCATTCATCAGCTTTGGGGTTTCAATTTTGCGATTGAGAACGGCAATAAATTTGGAGTCGTTGTCAGCGTACATAGGTTTCAAGAAAAATTTAACAGTTGTCGTTTAGATGAAGAGGGAGAATGATTAGCTGCTAAAGAGGCGAGACTAACAATGTCGATCCGTGTCGTCCGATGACCGCTACAGATGCACCCACTTTAAGGTGCGTTGCATTGACTGATGAATAGAGCTTTGCAGGCCAAGATGCTCCCATCGCACTTACCCGAAGTTTATCGATATTCTCAATCTGCTCTACTGTGCCTGAAACAAAGTCTTGATACAAAACCATCTGATTTGAGAAATCAAACATAGACTTGAACCTCAGCGATTGTGAAAGAGCGAATTTGAGGTTATCTGGAAGCTACGATCGCTTCCAGATAGATACTGTTTAAGCGACTAGATCTAGCTTCGATCGCAAGAGTGGTTTTACCGACCAGCATTGAACTCGGTAATTACGATCGAGGAGGAAATTTTTCCAGGTGGGAGAAAACCCGATCGAGTGCTTTATCTAAACCCCAAACTTCAACAAAAGTAATGTCTTGAGTTTCTTCCAATTTTTGTACCTCGTATACACCATTCTCCCAGTTGCGAGTATCAGTATGATAATGGTGCCAACAATGTTCGGGCAGTTCTCCAGGTAGGATGGCAATGCGAACGGGTAGATGAGAAAAAAGCATTCGCAGCCAAAATTTAGACCAAGCAAACATGGACTGACCGAAAGGAGGACATTCCCCACAGTAGCGTCCGTGACTTTTGAGTTCGTTTGGGATATGCTTGTTATCTTTCTCATGACCCCACAGATGCTCGGAAGCAACTTGCAAGCAAGCTGAAACTTGGTACAAAAAGGTCAACGGAAAAAACCAAGCGACCAGAAAGAGCCACCATGTATGTGTTAGGGAGACTCCAACGATCGTTGCTAGATAGAAAAGAACTGACATCCATTGGCGATACATTTTTTTCGACGAAAAATTACCAGCCAAGCGACTCGCCAAAAATTGCCCGTGGAACTTGGGGGAAAACATTGTTTGCCACAACCATTTCCAGTACCATTCTTTCGGCATACCGGAGCGCAAACCATTCTCCCGCAACGATTTAGCATCTGGATCGTCCTCAAAATTGGCAAACGTCTTGAGTCCATGGTGAGGTGTCAAATGATCCCCGGAATATGTCTCATAGTCCGAAGTCATCAACAGAGTTGACAGAATTTCTGAAAGCCAACGATCGTGCATCTTACCGAAAACTTGCTTATGGACGCACTGGTGGTTAATCGTGGTCTGTAACATACGCGCTCCGCCAACGGTGAAAACCCAAGAGCAAAGCAGTAGTGGTAGAAAGAGCGGTGAACCATTAAGGACGATCGCACTTCCGAGTACGCCGCCAAATAGAGAGATGAGCGCACAGAACAAGTGCCAGTATCGGTTGGCTGCGAACAAAGGTTGCTGACCGGAATAGGCTTTACCTGTCATCCAAGTCAGAAAGGCTTGAAACAAGGTGTAGAGAGGCTTGGGTAAAAAAGGGCCGAGTTTGGCGAGTTCCTCTCGAGGATGGAGTACTACTCCTACACCAACATCGTCATCGGACTCGCTACACGCACTACGATCGGGACGCGGAGGACTAGCTCCGTTACGTGCTATAGTATTCATGATTTAAAAACAAAGTAACTGCGCTACTTCAGTTCAAGCTGAAGCGGCGCTTTTTTTGTGCTCGTACACTATTAAAAATAGAACAACGTGCAGTATTAGTCAAGCACGCTCCCGTTGTTTGAATTACAAGTAAACAAAATGCGTTAAAATATAAGACGTATTATGTCATAAACAGAAAGTAAATAAATTTGACATAAAATTATATATACCACATCGGCAACTTCATGTACCTACACCTATGACTCAACCCGGTCAATCCACTTCCTTCGGTCAATATATCGACACCTTAATCCGGTTATATGCATCCATCAGCGGTAAAGGACTCACAGCATATATAAAAGACGATTTATCGAACGATAAGAGCGACGCGCACAATCGCCTCTCTAGTCGTCAGATCGCACGCATGCGAGATATTAGCCACGATGAGTTTCCTGAAGGTAAAGGACTGGCCAAGCTGCTAGACGCTTTACCCGCAGAACTACAAACTCTCAATTCAACTGACTTGTGCAACCGAACTCTGGCCCCATGGGAACCCGTTCGGGTTTTTCAGAAAGAGGTAATCCAAAAATCTAGCGATATTGGGGTATCGATGACGATCGTTTCGGGACGCAAGCCACCGTTGGCGCTATCCGATCCGATTGTGATTTCGGCAATGACCAAAGCAATCGAGCAGAACGTTCGGTATACATTCCTATATCCAGCAAAGGAAACCTATCGCCTAGAAGCGATTGCCGACGATCCCGAAACCATAACCCAAAGCTGGGTGCGTGCCATCCGACGCAGAATTACCAGAGCGTGGGAAGAACAGCAAGAAAAAGAAGCCATCGAGCGCGGACTGAGTTCCCAAAGCGCGATCGATGAGGACGCTTTTGTTTCAGAAGAACGGTTATCTCAATTTGAAACAAAAGTCAAATCCAACATTACAGCTCGACATACACAAATCGATACTGACTTCTGGTTTTTTTTACCCTCCGATTATGTTGTTTTCTACAATCTAGAATCAGAATATGAGAATAAAGATGTCGATCGATATGGGGTATTCCGAGTTGCTGGCAACCCGATTATTCGAGCATCTGCAGAAGAAATCGAAAAAAATGGAGGTCAACCCATTGAGACGAAGGGATGGTTGCGAATGTCAGATGAAACCTATCAAGCCTTAGCCAGTTTGTACAAACAAATGCCTTCAGAGTTGCCTCTGAGCACTAGCAAGAGTCGTAAAAAACGAAACTGAAAGGAGGAGAGGCAGTACCTAAAACGTCTCCCTCTCCGATCGTAATCTCTTGGGATTCTGCAATTTAGAACTTAGGATGAAACCGATCGCATCGAAATCGATCGAACCACTGGGGGAAGAGGAACAGAGGGAGAACTCATCCACCATCGGATCGCTCGTTCTTCTTTGATGCTACAGTTGGCAACACCACCTGCATTTTTGAGATACGGTAATATTTCAGACAACAAGGTTTGAATCACCTGGCGCGTTCCCTGAACGGTCAAAATTTCTGCCGTTCCATAAGGTTTGCTCATGTAAGCGGAGAAAAAACCCATACTCCGCAGAGCAGCGATCGCACGCGGATCGGAACGGTCGCGATCGAATGTAATATGAATTTCATCTTCGCGGAATTTTCCGGATGGCAGACTCCCGAGTTGCCATTGGCAAGGAATAGGTACATCTGCATTAAACGGCGTTTGGGCAATCTCAATATCTAACGGGATATATTCTCCTTCAACATAACCCTCCAATGAATCGGACGATCTATCGAGATAAGCTAAGAGGCGATCGAAGGTCACTTTAAATGCCCGACTATTTCTCGTTTTATAAGTTAAATGTCTGGGGGTTTCAAAATGGAGAATACCTTCTGGATGACCGGAAAAATCCGAGTCATAGAACTTTAACTCTTCTCGAACAAACGTTTCAAACTTGTTGGAGATTTGATGAGCGTCAATGTGGATGTGAAACTCACCTTGCATCTTTTCTCTCACAGAAATTTACTCCTTACACATTTCATAGACAACTAGCTCCAAATGACTTTCCTCTGGAACTTCAGAAGCAACGAGCTGAAGCCGCAACTCTGATTTTTGGGCGAGATTCTCAAACAAGGTCATATCTCCAGCTTCTGAAAAAACAACGAGGAGGCGACCTCCAGGTAAAAGATAATCAGAAGATTGGGCAAAAAAACGAGTCAGATTATGGTAGTTTTCATCATACATTGCCATTTCCAAAGCAGTTCTAGGTTTACCCTGCATAAAAGGGGGATTAAACAAGATACAAGAAAATTTTTGTGCCTCAATCTTATCGAATAGGTCGCTTTGAAACACTTTGACCTGCTGTTCAACGTTATTGAGCTTGACGTTCTCTCTCGCACAAGTGACTGCAAGAGGAGAAAGATCGACAGCCGTTACAGATGCTCCTTGCTTGGCTGCCAAAATCGCTAATGCTCCCGAGCCAGTGCCCATATCTAGAACCCGTTCTCCCGAGCCAACAGTCAGGTATTTGGCAAGTAACTGACTGCCATCCCCGTAAGCCGGACAAAATACACCTTTTGTCATCTGCAACTGAATATTTTTAAACTCAACCCAGTAGCGATCTCCACTATTTTTGTGGCGCTCCAGTAAAAGCTTGGCACGTTGCCTAATTTTTTGCGGTCGTTCCAGCTCGGAAGATGAATAATTTTCCTGAGATTCTAGTTTGATAACTTGACTCACTTATGACCTCATATTGCGATTTCAATACTAAAATCGTAACAGAATAGTCTAAATTTTATAGAAGATTTATAATTCATTTTTCCAAAATACAATTTTGCGTTCCAGTGCAGAAATTAACCAAAAAAATGCAAGACCGATAAGAGCACTCACAAGAATGGCGGCAAACGTAAGATCGGTAGAGAGAAAATAAGAAGAAGATTTAATCGCGAAACCGATTCCCTGCTCCGAACCAATAAATTCGGCAACAACCGCTCCAACAATAGCAAAAGAACTCGAAACTTTCAGTCCGGCAAATAAAGAAGGTAAAGCATGAAAAACTCGAAACTTGATAAAAATCTGCCATTGAGATGCAGACCATACATGAAATAAGTCGAGTGCATCAGATTCTACAGATTTGAAACCATCTAGCGAATTCACTAAAACAGGAAAGAACGTAATAATTGCAGCTAGAAAAACTTTGGAGAATAAACCACTTCCAAACCATGCCACGACTAAAGGTGCTAACGCAACTAGAGGAATTGCTTTGATTGCAACTGCATAAGGATAAATAGCTTGTTCGGCAGTTCGAGAAAATAAAAAAAGTGTTGCTAGTGCGAATCCTGCAATTGACCCAAGTAAAAAACCTAAAACGGCTTCTAAAAAAGTAATTCCCGCATGAAATGCTAGATAGCCAAACCGTTCAACTAATACTTTCAGCACGGCAGAGGGAGCAGGCAATACGAGCGGAGATATCGAAAAGTTCTGAACCGTTAATTCCCATAGAAAAATAAAAAAGATAAATGCAATCGCGGGAGTCAGTATTCTTGTTTGGATATAACGCGAAAAAATTAAGAAAGATAGTTTTTTACCTTTTCGCATAACTCTAAAAATTTAGACTTCATCATTGTTTCTCGATCTCGAAACGAAGGTAAATCGATCGGTAATACCGCTTGAATCGTTCCCGGTCTGTGGGACATGACGCAAACGCGATCCGATAAAAAAACGGCTTCCTGGGTACTATGTGTTACCAGCACTACGCTCAGATTTTGAGTGCGCCAAATTCGACTAAAATCTATCCACAAGTTTTCTCGCGTAATTTCATCTAATGCGCTAAATGGCTCATCTAAAAGTAGTAATTTTGGTTCTGTCATCAGAGCGCGCGCAATTGCAGCTCGTTGTAGCATTCCACCAGATAACTGATGGGGATAGCAATTTTCAAAACCTGATAGTCCGAGAGTTTTAATTAAGTAAAGAGCGCGATCGTAGTCCTTTGAAGCTTCAGATAAGGTGATAGACCTTGATACAATTTCCATTGGTAACATAATATTCTGAATTGTTGTTCTCCAAGGAAATAGTAGAGGTTTTTGGAAAGCAAAACTAATCTTTTGAGAGCGCTGGTATTTTAGAGGTGAAATGCCTTCGATTGTCACATTTCCTTCTGTCGGTTGGACTAGACCTGCCAAAATTCTGAGTAGTGTTGATTTACCACATCCACTCGCACCAACAATTGCTAATATTTCTCCAGATTGCATCTCGATTGAAACATCTTGAAGTGCTTGAGTGCAATTTCCAGAAGAATTTTCGTAAAAGTGGGAAACTTGGTTACTTTTAAGAAATAAAGTCTCACAAATCATTTCTTCACTCAAGCTAACTCTTCTTAATTTTCTTGATAGTAGTTTTCAACAAACTGATTTGTATAAGCAGACTGAGTATTAAAGTCTTTGGGGAGCAATTCTAATAACAACATTTGCTCTTTGGTTTTCTCCATATCCTCATCAGAGATCAAACCAATTTTACTATTATTCTCGATCGCGGCGTTGTAAATAGCTAACTGCTGCTGACCAACTTCTTGCTTAAAGGTGGCATCGCGTTTGATAGTTGCTTCAATAGCTTCCTGCTCATTTTCTATAGAATAGGCAATTGACTCTAAAATTGCATTAGTAAAAGCTTGGACGATCTCTGGTTGGTTCTCTCGCATTTGTTCGCTTGTTAAAACCACATGACCTTGAGTTGTGATTCCGTATTCATCAGGGTTAATGGAAATAACCTCTACTCCTTGGGCGGGTAAAGTAATTCCGGCTGTGGTTCGGAAGGCCCATTGAGCATCTAACTTTTCTGTAATTAACTGACTGTAATCAAATCCAACATCAACTTCTTGAACTTGTATATCCTCTTTTTTGAAAAGCATCTGTAAAACATCTGTAGAAATGTGACCGTAGAAAAAACCAACTTTCTTATCTTGAAGATCGGATAATTGAGTAATATTAGAGCCTTTCAGAGCAAGAAGCGTGACAAAATTAGAGTCTTTATGAACTAAAGTAATACTGACAATAGGTGCACCTTTAGACTTAGCCGTAAACAGAATCTCCGGACCACCGACAACAGCAAATTGATCGGTTCCTTGCGAAAGCATTTTGACTGGATTGAGTTCGGGAGAACCAGGCTCGAGGTTCAAGCTGATTCCGTGTTTGGCGCAAATTCCCTTATCAATGCACAGATAATATGGAGCAAATGCAGTATCGGCTACGGGTATCGGTAAACGCATCGATACGCTGGTTGCGGTCGCTGGTGTTGAAGCTTCATCTATAGGCACGTTAGAGCTAGGATACTCACACGCAAATAATGAAGTGGTCATCGCAAAAGCAACTGCTAATTGAACGATAAATCTGCGTCTTGCTTGTGTCATCTTCGCTTACCAAATTTTTTGCGCTATTAAAATTGAAATGCATTGTGTTTGCAACAATGCCTAATTATAACACTCATTTTCATGTAGTGCGTTATTTAATTTGACGTATTACGTCAAATTAAATAACTTTGATTTTCCGGGATGCAGCCATTCTCCAACCGGGACAGAAACACCTGAAACGGGTGATTGCCGAGATGGGGGGCAAAAATGGTCTGATTGTCGATGAGAGTGCGGATTTAGACCAGGCAGTGGCCGGAGTGGTGCAGTCGGCATTCGGCTATAGCGGCCAAAAATGTTCGGCCTGTTCGCGGGCGATCGTTATCGAGTCGGTGTACGATGCCTTTGTCAGTCGTTTGGTGGAGGCGGTGCGATCGCTCAATGTGGGAGATGCCGCCAAACCCAGCACTCAAGTGGGGCCGGTGATTGATGCCAAAGCCCAGCAGCGGATTCGGGAGTATATCGCCAAAGGCAAGGCAGAATCTACCGTGGCGATCGAAATGCCCTCTCCAGAACCGGGCTACTTTGTCGGACCGGTGGTGTTTGCCGACGTGAAACCCGATGATACCATCGCCCAGGAGGAAATTTTCGGCCCGGTGTTGGCGGTGATTAAAGTCAAGGATTTCGACGCAGCCTTGGAAGTGGCCAATGGCACCAACTACGCCCTGACGGGGGGATTGTACTCGCGCACTCCCTCCCATATCGATCGGGCGATGGCGGAGTTTGAAGTGGGCAACTTGTATATTAACCGAGGGATTACTGGGGCGATCGTCTCGCGCCAACCCTTTGGCGGGTTTAAGTTATCCGGTGTCGGTTCCAAAGCTGGCGGCCCGGATTACGTGTTGCAGTTCCTCGAACCCCGGACGATAACGGAGAATATCCAGCGTCAGGGTTTTGCACCGATTGAAGGAACGGAGTAACGCGATGTGCAACTTTTTCCGAGGTCTTGAATTTACGTCGTTTAAGCAACTCGAAATTTGGAGACGACCGCCAGTCAGAACGGAAAACCAAGGGCTTTAGACTTTAAGTTGCACATCCCGTGAGTAAGTTCTATAAAGGTGGGGAAATTCCCCACCTTTTTCTCAGTTTTTTGAGAGTGGAATTATGGGTAAAGGATTATCGATCGCAAATGTATGAAGTTGAGTTTACGCCAGAAGCAGTCAGGGATTTACGCTACTTTAGAAAATTCGAGCAAAACACGATTGTAAGCATTCAGAGGTACTAGTCATGAAAATTCAGATTTCGCAAACTGGACGAGTCGTCACGAAAACCCTGATGGGAATCCTCGCCAGTATCGGGCTTTTTGCTTGCCCTGCCACCGCCCAAGTGAGCGAGGCTCAAATCGATGCTTTTGTCGAAGCCCTGCGGCTGGCTGCACCCCCAGACAGCCCCGATGACGGGCTGTACAGCGATTGGCAGGTAAAACCTGCAACCCTCACCGGCTGGAGCGAGCAATGTCTTGAGGAAACCGTCACCCCCGAAGAGTTTGAAGCCAATTCCGAAATCGCCCGTAGCGTCATCAGTTGTGTCGTGGAGTGGCAGCTTGCAGAGCAATTTAGCGCCGTTGATAACGATGAGGAGAGCGCGGTTCGCCGTACTGCTTGTTGGTGGATGACGGGTGATGCCATCGGATGTAACACCGATTTCACCGCCGATTATAGAGAAAGCGTGTTGGGATTTTATCAGCAGCAACTCAGTTTGCAAGAGCAGTAACACAAACCTTCCTCAATCGCAGCAAGGCTGTTTCATTCTCCAAACAGATTGTTTTTGCCCATCGACTCCCGGTGCGCCAAGGAATCACCAATCGACTGTAGGGGCGAAGCATTGATTCGATCGCGGGTAAGACGAAATCTTCGTTCTCCAAATGCTTTGCTCTTCCTCGATATCGGGATCGCCATTGCATGACTTCAACAGCAGCACCGACGACTTATTACTAAAGTTGGGGTTTCCCCCCAAGTCCGGGTTTTTCGACGAATCGAACGTCATTGACGCTCGCCAACCCAACCAAAACCGATCGCTAATTGTTCTGTTCTAATTGGCTCAATGCTGCCAACGCCTGCGCTACGATCGCATCCTGTTGGAGTGAAGATAAACTCGATCGATCGGTCAAGCGTTCCAGGCAAGTCCGCAAATTCGCCAGATGAATCCTTCCATCGAGGGGGGAACTCTCTACGGGAACTTCTGGGGAAAATTTTCCTCCCAGCGCACCATCACCGCGTTTGTTCTCCAATTCATCAACAGTGCGCTGCAAGGTTTCCACCACCCCATACATCTCCATGGGGTCGAAAATCCGCAGCAAACTCGTTTGCGTCACAATACCCAAACCGCTACCCCAATTCCACGACACCACCAACCGGCGAACGCGACGCTTCTGCATTTCCCGATGCGCGGTCCACAGAGAATCTTCCGGACTCAGCAAAAACAAAGGAGAACTCATCACCGCTTCTGCAGGAGTATGAGACAAGTTCAATCCCAAAGCCTGAAATTGGACGATATCCCGCTCGGTGACAATGCCAGCGGGCAAGGCAAACGGTTCTGCATCGGCTTCGACAATCACCACGCAACTGACGCGATGCTCGGCCATTAACCGTGCGATACTCAGCATTGACGAACTCAAGGGTGCTTGAATGACGGGAGTTGTCATCACCTCCGAAACTCGACGCATCTTGAGCAGATTCGCCGGACGCAACACCCGACGGATACTTTCAGACGAAACCACCCCTACCAATTTTTCTCGATCGTCTACGATAACCAGATGGCGCATTTGATATCGACGAAACAAAAACAACACCGCAAAAATATCCTGAAATTCGCTGTGTTTGAAGGTAATAATCGGGCGTGCCATGATGCGATCGACTCTGACCCCAGCAAAATCAACTCCTGCTGCTGTAAGGCGTACAATATCTCGCTCGGTAAAAATTCCCACCAGCTCGTCGCCTTCGATGGCTAGAACGCAGCTCGATCTCGCCCCGGTCAGGGGTATGGTGTCCCGCAGAGCGATCGAACCATCCAGTATCGAGTCCGCCATCGAGCAAATGTCTGCTCGCGTTTGATTCATCAGGGCGATCGCTTCGAGCAATGGCGTTTGTGGTGAAACGATTAAAGGATGGCGATCGATGGCATCTTCTAAGGACGGTGTCCCGATGGGCAAATCGTCGAATTGCATAAGCGGGAGCACCCCAAAAGAACTTTCGATCGACCTGACAGTGTGGCTTGAAGAGGGATGTAACAGTTAAGCAAGCTACAATAAATAATACGTATGGATTTTAGCTTTATTATGGTGTAGGATGAAATACATCTGACAAACACCTTAAATCGGGAAGTGTAAGGGACGGACGATCGCGACAAGCAACTGCTCGATCGGGTGGCCGATAACTGGCTTGGGGCGATCGACTTCGCTGCGAACCAGTTAGCGTTCAAATCCTGAAGTTTTTTGACTGGGGTTTTTCCCATAGAGTCGATCGAGCACTCGTTTAACCGAAATTCGCTGCCATTGCTGGCCGCGCTTGGTTTTATAGCCTTGCTGGTTCAGCCAATCGGCAACTTGTTGGAGGGACTTACCGGACTTATGGTGACGGCGAATCAATTCGATAATTTCCTGTTCGAGAGGATTGGCCACCAACTCGCCATTCAAGGCTTGTTGACCGAAAGCCGGAGAGCCGTAGCCGGCGTAACCGCCCTTCTGGGCTTTTGCTTGCCGCCCGCGCTCCAATCGATTCCAAACAGTCTGACCAACCAGTTTCTTCGCTGTCATGGCTCCTAAAAAACTCAGCGACTCGTAGAAGCATGGTAGCTCAGATCGCGTTGGGGCGATCGTGACGATTCCCAAATTTATCCCACACCTTTAACAAGTTTCTCCTGTCAACCCCATTTAAATCTCACCATTATTATGATGCGACTCATTTTTCTCGGCGCACCCGGAGCTGGCAAAGGTACTCAAGCAGTAAATCTCGCCCAAACTTGGCAGATTCCCCACATTTCCACCGGGGATATTTTGCGTCAAGCAGTTGCCGATAAATCCCCTCTGGGTATTAAAGCTAAGTCCTATATGGATGGTGGAGAACTGGTGCCAGACAGCCTCGTTATCGCCCTCATCGAAGAGCGCTTGAGCCAACCCGACACCCGCATGGGGTGGATTCTCGATGGCTTTCCCCGGAATCTCACCCAAGCTAACTCCCTAGGCACGCTGCTGCAACGGATGGTACAACCCTGCGATCGGGCAGTCTATTTTACTGTGGAAACCGAAGCCCTCGTCGAACGAATGCTGGCGCGGGGACGCAAGGACGACAACGGAGAGACGATTCGCCGCCGCTTGGAAGTCTACCAGGAGCAAACCACGCCGCTCGTCGATTTTTATCGTCAGCAGGGTTGTTTGACTCAAATCGATGGAAATCGATCGGTTGAAGAGGTGACACAAGCTCTCTACGAAGCTCTAAAACCCACTGTTGGTGTCTAGATCTTCTGTGCATCTAGAATCTGGAATGGGCGATCGCTTATTTCCCGTCATCCCCACATCACATCCATTTTTTAAAGCGAAATCAACGACATGGCTAGCTATAAAGTTCGATTGATAAATGAAGCTGAAGGACTCGATAAAACCATTGATGTCGCTGAGGATGAGTATATCTTCGATGCAGCAGAGGCGCAGGATATCGATCTGCCAGTCTCTTGTCGTTCCGGTTCCTGTTCCACTTGTGCGGGAAAATTGCAAGAAGGAACAGTGGATCAATCCGACCAATGCTTTTTAGAAGATGACCAAATGGAAGAGGGTTTTGTCTTAACTTGTGTGGCTTACCCGACCTCAAACTGCACCATTCTTACCCATCAAGAAGATGCAGTTTTATAAGACTTGCATCGTCCCCTTGTTTTTATCATTTTTTATTCTGAGTCAGTTTTTATGAGTCAAGCTGTTACATCTCGAACCATCGATATCGAGAAAATTTTGAGCGATCGAGGATTAGTTGTTGTTGATTGTTGGGCATCTTGGTGCGGACCTTGCCAGGTGATTCGACCACTGATCGATCGACTCTCTCAAGAGTATGGCGATCGCATCCGAGTGGTAAAGCTTGATGTTGAGGAAAATAAAGAATTTGTCAAAAAAGTTGGGTTGCGTAGCATTCCTGCCGTGCTCGTTTTTCAAGACGGAAAGCTGATGGAAAATATTGTCGGTGTTGCGCCCTACCATCGATTCAGTCGTGCTGTCGAACAATACCTTTAAAGATTAAAACGATAGGTTTTTCAGATGCAGACTGTTCAAGCCATTTGCTGCCCGAATTGTGGGAGTATTGCTAAGCGATTTTATTCGGTTAATGCCAAACGAATTAATGCCGATTGTCCGAAGAATCTGGTCACTCGAACGGAATGTCCAACTTGTGACTATTTGATGGTGACTTGTTCGATGGATGGTCGGGTTATCGAAGCATATGCTCCGGGAATTGCGATACCTCGTTGTGATGTTCGCTGGAAAAATTGGCACGATCTTCCTCAAGTTAGTCCTTCTTCAAAAACTGAATTGAATCTCGATTTAATCTAGATATCACAAATATTCGATGATTCATTTATTAGATTTTAAACCACTAAGGAGACTCATTAAGATATGATGAAAGCTGAAGATATTATGACCAAAGATGTCGTCACCATTTCTGGATCGGTGACCGTTGCTGAAGCTGTCAAACAGATGAAAGAAAAAGGTCTGCGGGCACTGATTGTCGAACCGCGCAACGAAAACGATCCCTATGGCATGGTGACCGAAACCGACATCGTTTATAAAGTGGCAGCCTACGGACACGACCCCAAGAAAATGCGGGTCTACGAGATTATGAGCAAGCCCTGTATTGTCGTCAATCCCGAACTGCGTGTAGAATATGTTGCGCGGCTTTTCGCCAATACTCGCATCCGTCGCGCCCCCGTAATTAAAGATAAATTAGTCGGTATTATTTCAATTTCCGATATTCTTAATAAAAGTGATTTTGTCGAAAAGCCCAAAAGCAATTTCGACTTGTACATCGAAGAATATCCCAATGCTCCCGAAGCGAGGATGTACGATAGCTAATCGCTAATCGGGATTGATTTAGACGATCGATACAAGCGAGTTAGTGATAGATTGACTAACTCGCTCCATTGAGTTGTAGATTAAACGAGAAAAAATGATGAAAATTGGCGATCGCATTCGAGTTAAAGAAAGAGTTGTCGTTTATCACCATCCACAACATCGAAATCAACCATTTAACCTTCAAGGCTTAGAAGGAGAAGCGATCGATATTTTGCTAGACTGGCAAGGTCGAGCGATTAGTCCGAATTTGCCAATTAAAGTTAAGTTCGAGCGTAAGTTCCAAGCTCATCTCAATCATAACGAGATCGAGATTTTGGATTAAAATACAAAAAAAACGACAGAGACAGTACATTTTTAAATCAATCGAATAAGGAGGTTTTATCGTGATCCAGGCTAAAGATATTATGACCCGAGAGGTCGTTACCGTCGAAGGGTCGGCAACCGTTGCCACAGCCGTCGGGCTGATGAAAGAGAAAGGGTTGCGAGCGCTAATTGTCGAGCCTCGCAATGAAAACGATCCCTACGGCATGGTGACCGAAACTGACATCGTTTATAAGGTTGCAGCTTACGGACACGACCCCAAGAAAATGCGGGTCTACGAAATTATGACCAAGCCCTGTATTGTTGTCAACCCGGAGCTAGGTATTGAATACGTTTCGCGGCTATTTGCGAATACCCGTATCCGTCGCGCTCCGGTGATTAAGGAAAAATTACTTGGAATTATTTCCATTAGCGATATCCTAAAAAAAGGCGACTTCATCGACAAACCAAAACGGCTTTTCATTGAAGATGAAATTGATGCGGCACGGGATGATGCTCGAACAATTTGCGCTCAAAAAGGAGCCACTTCTAAAGAATGTGCGGCTGCTTGGGATATTGTCGAAGAACTGCAAGCAGCAGCCGCGCATCAACGAGTTGAGAAAAAAGAGAAAAATTCTCTTGCAACTTACTGTGATGAGAATCCTGAAGCACCCGAATGCCGGATCGACGATAACTAATGAAAGTTATCAAAGTTATTGATTTTTTTTCTGAATTTCCAAAAAATAAATTCAGAAACACTGCACTTTTTTGAGTGAAAATCTACAATCATTTCATGAAAAATGATTGTAGATTGAGTTTTGCGACCCCGTCGAAAAATATCGATCGCAAGATCGAGTAACGGTTTCCAAATATTCCTTTTCAGGAATTAGGATAAGTTCTTTTGTTTTCAGACCTCGAACAAAAGAACTTTTTTGTTGAAATTAATTTCAAACAAAAATAAAGTTTGAGTGAACTTCATCTCAATTTTAGAGAAACAAGAATCTTTATGCTATTTTTACCAAAAAAACAAAATCGAGTTTTATTGTTGAAGTATTCAAAAGTCAGATCTTAAACAAAAACAAAGTAATTTGCTGCTGCTGAATTCGATCGATGAATTTTTACAAAAAAGAAGTCTTTTAACCAAAAATTTAAACTCGACATTTACTAAACTTTATAATTTCTTCGGCAGATAACATCGACCGGGCAACTCGAACGGGAAGATGATTTATATCAGCGAAACCCTCAATGGGTTCGCGTAGAAACAATCCGTACAGTGCTTCATCAGATTTTGCTTCAGCATCAAGTTGGAGATAGACGCGCTCGGGTGCGTACAGTCGCAAAAGTCGAACTTGCCAGCGAGTTTTAATGTTCTTCATGGATATAGCAATTTGAGAATCGGAGTTTCCCATTTCACAGGCTACTTTCAAAGCTTTATTTATGGTAATAATTTCACGAACAAGTTGCTCGAAGCTAGCGAGAGGATGGAGCAAAGATTTTGTCTGATTCATACGTTTGGAAAAGGATTGCACAAATGCACCTATCTCCACGTTAATTTTTGGCTTGTATTGTTAGCCTCGGTGATTGTACGTAAATTTAGATCGTATTCTTTTTTTCTCCAATTAAAAACGCGATCGCTTCAGCGATCGCGTTTAACATATTTTTTAGTTAATTAAAATTAAATGAGTTTAACAGCTCGCAAACCGAACATCAAAATGACAGCCGTGGCAAAAGCACCACCGAGCATTAACACGTAAACCAGTGCGCCAGACATGAATTTTTCTCCATTTCCTATTGATATAAACTATTGAAACACGCCATGCGCTAAAATACATCCCACAAGCGCGTTTGGCGAGGTAAAGCCTCTAAATGTCTGTAATCGAGGTGAACTTACCCCATCAGTCTTACCCCATCAAGATTGCGGCTGTGGAATTGGATCGACTGGGAAAGTGGATGGAACCGCTCGAGTTGGGCCCGAAAGTCTTGGTGGTTTCCAACCCAGAAATTTTTGGACAGTACGGACAACGGACGATCGCTGCTTTGGAGTCGGCAGGATTTGATGTGGCGCACCACCTCATTGAAGCCGGGGAACAGTACAAAACCCTCGAATCCATCCAAAAGATTTACGATACCGCACTCCGCTGCCGCCTGGAACGTTCCTCGACAATGGTCGCCCTCGGCGGTGGTGTCGTCGGAGATATGACGGGTTTTGCGGCGGCAACTTGGCTGCGGGGGCTGAATTTCGTTCAAGTCCCGACCTCCCTGCTGGCGATGGTGGATGCCTCCATTGGCGGCAAAACCGGGGTAAACCATCCCCAAGGGAAAAACCTGATCGGTGCGTTTTATCAGCCTCGACTGGTGCTCGTCGACCCCAACGTACTACAAACCCTTCCGGAACGGGAATTTCGGGCGGGAATGGCAGAAGTCATTAAGTACGGCATCATTTGGGATGCCCAGTTGTTTTCCCGGTTGGAAAATGCCCCTCGCCTCGATCGCCTAGAAGATCTGGATGCAGAACTCCTGGACGAAATTTTGCAGCGATCGTGCGGGGCTAAAGCTGATGTGGTGAGTAAAGATGAAAAGGAAGCAGGTTTGCGGGCGATTCTCAACTACGGTCATACTATCGGTCA